>CAIMFE010000115.1 GCA_903840235.1 uncultured Opitutia bacterium
CCACGCTGGTGGTTCGTCTGGTTTATCGGTGCGCCAAACGCCTGTCCAATTGCGTTGGCCCTGACTGATTTTTTCTGAATTGGAAAGCGTAGCAACATAAGGACTGGGCGGGGAAAATACTCCCGCTAAATCACCCGTTGCGGTAGCTCGTCGATCGGGTCCAGCCGTTTGTTGTAAATGGGCGAGGGCGAGTCGGCCCGACATCAAAGCATTGAGTCGAGCGCGGGTGGCTAAATGGAAGGTCGCAGCGGCGCGGGATTCCACATTGAGAAACGCAGCGAGTACAATCACGACGAACACAATCATCGCCATCATCGTCAAAGAAAGGATGAGTGAGAATCCCTTTCGATTTTTAGATGTTGGCGTGGTAGTAGACATGCGCTGACGTTATTTCACTTGGGCCTGTGCGGATTTCTTAGATGATTTTTCCGCTTTAGCTTTTAGGGCTTCTTCCTCTTTCGCTTGTTTGATTTCTTCAGCGGTCGGGACGCGCTCGGAAATTCCACGTGTCATGACGAGACACGGATCGTTATAATGCGGAACGATAAACCACAGTGTGCGGGAGTCGTCTAATTGTATCCAACGCATGCCACCGGCTGGATTCCATTCACCTTTTTCATCAGTGAGAAGGAATTGGCCTTGCCCGTAGTCCGATCCTTTAACCGGAGGTTGATAAAGCAAGTCCTCGCCGGGTTGGAGAACTTTTTTCAGTCCAGGAAAATTGAGTCCTAGTCTCGTTTTGCAGACGTTGAAAAAGCGCATGCTACCGGCGGCCATTTTTTCAGGTGAATCGGGCACGAGTTGCAACGTGGGTTTGTCGCTGGATCCAGAAATAATTGCGATGTATGAACTGTCTGGAGCGGGGACGATTGCATCAACGAAAGGCGAGAGCGTCGTGGTGCCGTCAGGGTTGGTGATTGCCTTATAAAAAGTCAGCCTACCATCCGCGTAGTGAATCTTTTTTTCTTCGGTCAGACTCACGTTATAAACCTTGAGTGGCACGAAGGACGGAGAGTCATTTTTATCTTTTCCACTACTCTTAGAAGCACTGCCATTGGCGTCCGGTTTTTGCGCATCGACGATCGCCAATTCGATGACGGGTTCATTAAAACTGAGTGCTCGAAATTTGATTTCAGGGAGCTCCTCTACTGGCGAAGCTACAGCTAAAATGAATAGGGCGGAGAGCACAAAATAATGGAAAGAAAAGACAGGTTTTTAGCCACCATTATAACGCCCTCGATGGGGCTAAGTTCTTCCCAAATTTTAGGCGATTGTGACGATTATGTGACACGATACAAATCTGTAGCAATTTTGGCATAATTGTAACAATTAACCCTCAATTTATTCACATTGGGGTGCGTGTAACCTGCGATGATTTGAGACTCCGTTTAGGGCGGGGAAGTGATACAAAGGACTTTCCCCTATTTCGTCCATGGCTGAAAAATATCAAAAAAGAAACCGTAAGGAGGCGGCTCCCAATTACGGTGACCGTGTTCCTCCACATAATTTAGATGCCGAGCGTGGCTTGATCGCGAGTGTGCTCATCGACGGTGGTGAGACGATGCAGCGCTGCCAGTCGGAGAAGGTGGGCAAGGAGTATTTCTTTGATCCAAAGCACCAAGATATTTTTGCGGCTGCGGAAAAACTTTCGAAAGAGAATTCGGGCATCGATGAAATCACGGTCACGGATCGCCTGCGTCGCGAAGGCTTACTCGAGTCGGCCGGTGGAGCTACTTA
>CAIMFE010000116.1 GCA_903840235.1 uncultured Opitutia bacterium
ATGGCCTGGATAGTAGGAAATAAGCCTTCGGTAGAAATTTTTGCTAAAACATCTTTAACTCTTTCGGGTTGCTGACGAATTTTATTTATCCATCCAGCTTTACCAAATTCAACGAGCATTTTTTCAGTTCCCAGTGAAACCAAAGAATGTGAAGTCTGGATTAATAAAGACCCTGGGGTTGGCCCAGGGGCGGGCACATCAATCAGTTCTGTTTTACCGGAGCTTAAATTTTGTAAAATTTGGTACATAGTATCTACACGGATTGCCCAGATTCTTGGGCTAAGAATTGCGTCATAGAAGTAATATAGGCGGCTAAGAATAATAATGGGGTGAACCAAAATAATAAATCAATCGACGCATGGATTCCTAAAAGAACGATGATTAAGAAGAGGGGAATTAGTTCGGGGCGGCCTCGGCCAAAACACTTACGACCTAAATTTAAAAACCATAAGACCATTAAAAAAACAGGAATCATCCCGACTACCCCCCATTCTGCTAACATTTGTAGCCAATCATTATGGGCGTAAATAGCTCTAGAAACAAGCCGACCCTCTTTATTGGTAAGTTCCTTTTGCTGAGCTTGAAAATAGGGCGACACCCAACGGTATGATCCCGCCCCCCAGCCATACCAAATTTTTCCGTTCACGCCGCCCGCTGTAGCCATGTCCAAAGTTGCCTTCGCATAAGGTGCCCGATCATTTTCTTTTTTCACTACAACACTTGATATCTTAGAGTTTATTTTTCTCTCTAAATTTTTGAAATTTATCGTCGTAGCTAAACCAAAAACCAACCCAAAAATCATGATAAAAAGTAAGATATTCGGGCCGAGTTTGAGGTCTGATTTCTGTGGCATACCAATGAAAAATGCTAAAGGAAAAATCAGTAAAAGACTCGAGGCTAGGATTAAAATCACTGCCATACTATAACTAATAATCCCCAGAATTACTAATAACGCTCCAAAAAAAATAGCAATTAAGTGGGGGCCCCCTTTAAGAGAACTATTTTCATTTTTTCTAAAATGGCAAAATCCTAGCGCCATAGCGAGTGCGACATTTAAATAAAAAAATACGCCGGCGTGGGTACGGTTTATAAATGTTCCAAAAGTCTGTGTACCACTGGGAATTAAATATCCCAGAATGGTTCCATGGCTAAACTGATTGTTCAAAGCCCAAGCACCAAAAATCGTCGCAGAAATCACACTTACCCAACTCAGTATTTTATAACTACGTCGTTGGCTTAGCCCCACCTGCAGAGCACAGAAAAACATCCACGGCCCGGCTAAGGTTAGTAACAAGCGCCAAGCATTCATTCCTCCGGGATCGCGGTCGTCAGAAAGGAAAGGGGCGCTTAACCCATTCGGCAGCCAAGGAATATAGGGCTCCTTAAAAATTTTCCAAAATAAATCCCTCTCCGTAACGCTGCCCCAGACATTAATACCTTGGACCGCAAAATAAACGAATAAAGCTAGGCCGCACCAAAAAGGAAGTAACTTAAATAATTTTTTTATTATCTCTGAGGTTGGTTGCGACAGAATGTCGTCATAAATAAGAGACACCCCCACGAGCTGAGCAAAGAGAGCGGCGGCAGGGAGTGATATCGTATTTAATATTTCATGGGTATCAGAAATTACCCTAGTAATAATTAAGCAGATAATAACGGCTAAGATTACTCCCCAGAGTGCTGATAAGATAACTTGGGTGCGAAAATTTCCAACCGCAATGGTTAGCATCCCCAATGATAATCCCAGGGTGATTGAAGTAGCCCACCAGACAACCCCACCCCATGCCCACGGAGTGATCATGAGGATAATCGCTGCAATACACAAAAGGGCTAATTCCTTACCCATTAAGTAGGGCTGGGGACTTTTTCTATTATGATAAAAAAGATTTTTTTGGTCTGTGTAATCTGCAGCCATTATTTTGATTTTTTAGTAATTTTTGGCCCGTCACCGAAATCATTTAATATCTAAAATATCTAGAGTGCTTAAATTAACTAAAATCCTCTTTATTCACTGGATCAACCAAGCAAAGTGTCATTGCCGCAGTGAAAGCTGCGATGAAAAGAATGGGGGTAAACCAACACAACAAGTCGAGAAACATGTGAGTTAAAAATAATAGACACACACAAAATATCGGCATCACTTCGGGACGGCCACGACGATAAACTCTTCGAGATTTTAAAAAAAACCAGCCGATAGCGATGAAGAGAGGCAAAGCACCGACAATACCCCACTCGGCAATGATTTGTAACCAATCACAATGAGCATAGATAGCCCTGCTAGATAATTTTTGGTTTTTATCCTGCAACGACGGTTGCTGGGCTTGAAAATAAGGAGAGACCCAGCGGTAAGAGCCGGCACCCCAGCCGTACCAAACTTTACCATCGACTCCACCCACGCGGATCATTTGTGCGGTCGCACTGCGCAACGCTATTCTTTCATCCACCGAGGAGTTTGAAGTCTGTTTTAGTTTTTGTTTAATCGTAAACTCTAACTGATCGTACTTATAAGTATAGGCTAAGCCCCCTAACATAATCACAAAAATTATAATATTGATAAAATTAACCCCTAAACTCTTCCCCTCTTTCAAGGGCAACCCCAGGAAGTAGGTAATCGGGGCAACGAATAATAATAGAGTTAGGCTGATTAAAATTCCGCCCACACTGAAAGTTGAGAAAACCCCAACGAATAATAAGAGGGCTATAAAAAGAGAAATTAAGTGAGGTCCGCCTAGTCGATTACTATCTTTTTTTCGTCTAAAGTGCCAAAAAGTTAAAGCGAGGGCGAGGGCGGCATTAAAATAAAAATAGGTGCAGGCGTGGGTGCGATTAATAAAGGGTCCAAACGTACGCGTATTATCTGGGATGGGATAACCTAAAATTGTACCTTCCGTAAGTTGATGAGTATAGCCATAACCCGCCAACAAACAGGCCGAAATAATACTGACCCAGGCGAGGGCGATATAAGCGCGACGGTGAACGAGCCCAACGTATAATGCACAGAAAAACATCCATGGCCCAGCAAAAGTTAGCAAAACACGCCAAGCATTCATGCCGCCTGGATCGCGCTCATCAGAAAGAAATGGAGCCTGCAGTCCGGTGGGCAGCCAAGTAATGTAGGGCTCTTTAAAAATTCTCCAAAATAAATCTCTTTCGGTCACGCTACCCCAAGTGTTCAGACCTTGAACCGCAAAGTAAGCAAAGAGCGTCAAGCCCATCCAGAAAGGGACTAATTTTAATAAATTATTGAAAGTTTCCGAGGTTGGGCGCGATTTAACATCATCGTAAAGTAAGCACACACCCAAAAGTTGCGCAAATAAAGCAGCCGACGGAAAAGCTATGTAATTTAAAATTTCGTTAGCTCCAGAAATTACTCCGCGGATATTTAAAACAACCATGATCGCTAAGACAGTAGCCCAGATCCCCGCACAGATGACTTGTGCTCGAAAATTACCTACAGCAATAATCAGGGCACCCATTGATAATCCCAGGGTAAGCATGGTTGCCCACCAAACAACCCCACCCCACGCCCAAGGCATGATGACCAATAGGGTAGCCGCGACAGCAAACAACGCCAACTCTCGGGGAGTTAACGAAGGTCTGCGCGTTTTTATATTTTTATAAAAAACGTGCTTAGAATATATATCTTCTTCGGCCATTAATTATACGAGCCCAGCTTGGTAAATATCGTGAATACGCAATAAGCCTAAACACTTTTGATTTTCTGGGTGAGTGACCGGCAAAACCGAAATTTGCGAAGGGCGATCTTCCATCACGCGCGCCGCCTCAACGAGGGAAACCTGCGGATGGGTTCGAATGGGATTTTTGGTCATCACATCGACAACCTTGGCAGTATTTAAATCGATACCTCTACTTAATGCCCGACGCAGATCTCCATCGGTAATGAGTCCCATCAAAATTCCTTCGGTATTTAAAATACAAGCGGCACCATTAGGAAAAGTGGTCATTGCGATGACCGCTTCACGCAAGGAGGCAGAGATATCAACCCGAGCACAGCGTTCGATGGATTGAAAAACTTCTCCAACCGTCAATGAAAGGTTACGACCTAATTGGCCCGCAGGATGAAATCTTGCGAAGTCAGAAGCCCCAAATCCGCGATGTGTAATTAAGGCTGCTGCTAAGGCGTCACCTAATGCTAAAGTTAAGAGCGTGCTCGTTGTTGGGACGAGTCCCAGGGGATCCGCCTCGGGGCGCGCCCCAATATCTAAAACGTAATCCGCTTGAGTCGCTAAGGGTGACTGTGTGTTGCCCACTAAAGCGATTAAAGGAGATTTAAAAGAACGCAGCACGGGTAAAAGTCGGACCAGCTCGGCCGTCGCACCCGAACGAGAAATTAAAATAACGGGGTCGCCTGATTGTAAAATTCCCAAATCTCCGTGCACAGCATCCGCGGCGTGTAAAAATATGGCGGGCGTGCCTGTACTGCAAAGGGTAGCGGCGATTTTTTGGGCGATGAGACCGGATTTACCAACACCAATTAAAACAACTTTGCCGGAGTGTTTAGCAATTAAATCAACCACCTTGGTAAATGACCCATCAAGACGTTGGGAAAGTTCGGTTAAGGCTTCGGCTTCGGCTTTCAATAACGACTGAGCAGACTGGAGTGGTGTAGTCATAAATTATTTTAAAAGTTTTCGAGCAGCGGCCAAATCTTCCGCGGTATCAATCGCTACGGGATGGTAATGGGTTTCGATGGTTTGAAATTTAAAACCGTGCGCTAAAAATCTTAATTGCTCTAAAGATTCAACCGACTCCAGGGCGGTCGCTGATAATTTAGGGTATCGGGCTAAAGCATCTCGATTATACCCATAAACTCCGATGTGCGACCAATAGGAATAATCATTTAACCAATCTTTAATTTCTTTGCCGCGAAAAAACGGAATAGGGCTGCGAGAAAAATAAAGAGCTTCACCGTTTTCCGCCCGTACTACTTTGACCACACTAGGAGACTGTAGGCGTTCTACATCAGTAATTTTAGAAACCGCGGTGACCAAAGAACACTGGGTCTTCTTCCAACACGTAATTAAGTCGTCGAGCAGCGAGGGCTCGATAAACGGTTCATCACCTTGAATATTAATAAAGAAATCCCCAGGTAGCTGATCTAAGACACTTGAAATTCTGGCCGTGCCTGATGGGCAGTCGGGCGATGTCATCATAACCTCCGCGCCGAATTTTCGCGCGACTTCGGCCACCTCTTCGGCATCAGTAACAATCACCACGCGTTCAGCTTGTTTTACTTGTTTGGCTCTTTCCCAAACATGTTGCACCACTGGCTTGCCGCCTAAATCCAAAAGAACCTTACGCGGTAATCGAGTAGAGGCAAGACGAGCTGGAATACAAAGCGTAACCATTTATTTTCTAAGGGTGGATTCATTCCAGAGATACCACTGATAAACTTCTTGAATCCCTTGCTTTAAGGAAATTTTGGGATTCCAGCCCAGCGCTTGAATTCTGGAACTATCCATAATTTTGCGCGGCGTACCATCGGGCTTGGATTTATCAAATTCCAGTTTTCCGTAATAACCCACGACGTTAGCAATCGTTTCGGCGAGAGCCTGAATAGTGATCTCTTGCCCTGAACCCATGTTAATGGTGCCCGGTTCGGAATACTTATCCATTAAAAGCAGGCAGGCTTGGGCCAGGTCGTCGACGTGTAAAAACTCCCGTAGAGGTAGACCCGTACCCCATAATTTCACGGACGCATCACCGCTTAATTTCGCTTCATTCATTTTGCGAACGATGGCGGGAAGAACGTGGGAGTTTTCTAAACTGAAATTATCGCCGGGGCCGTAAAGATTGCACGGCATCGCGCTAATAAAATCACATCCATATTGTTGGCGAGCGAAGGTGCAGAGTTTAATGCCTGCGATTTTTGCGAGAGCATAAGCTTCATTGGTAACTTCCAGTGGACCGGTTAAAAGTGAATCCTCTTTAATGGGCTGCGGGGCTAACTTTGGATAAATACAACTCGATCCCAGAAATAATAATTTTTTAACCTTTGTTTGTCGTGCCGCTTCAATCACGTTGGTCGACATGATTAAATTGTCGTAAATAAAATCGTAGGGAGCGGTGGAGTTGTAATGAATTCCCCCAACTCGGGCGGCGGCCATAATAACATAAACAGGTTTTTCCTGAGCAAAGAATTCTCTAACCGCGGTGCTATCACGCAAATCCAACTCTTCCGACGTCCGTCCGATGATTTGGGTGTGGCCAGCTTTTTTTAAGGCACGCACAATGGCCGATCCAACCATGCCACGGTGTCCAGCTACATATATTTTTTCCTGCAAATCCATTTAGCGGTGTTTATGGGACAGTGTCTTAATATCATTATCCACCATACGATTCACTAATTGCTCAAAGGATGTTTGCTGGGGATTCCATTTCAGTTCGCGAATGGCTTTAGTGGGGTCGCCCAATAATTGATCTACTTCGGTGGGGCGGAAATATTTAGGATCCACGGCGACCAAGGTGCGGTTGGTTTTCTTATCGATACCTTTTTCGTTCACGCCGGTGCCCTGCCACTCCAACTCAATGCCGGCACGCTTGAAGGCGAGATTACAAAACTCTCTCACCGTGTACATCTTGCCCGTCGCGATCACGAAATCATCGGGTTGGTGGTGTTGTAAAATCATCCACATGCATTGAACGAAGTCCGGAGCATAACCCCAGTCGCGTTGAGCGGAGAGATTTCCTAAATAGAGGCAGTCTTGACGGCCTAAAACAATGTTGGCGACGGCGAGACTGATTTTACGTGTCACGAAAGTTTCGCCGCGACGTTCAGATTCGTGATTAAATAAAATACCATTGCTCGCAAACATACCATAAGCCTCGCGGTAATTACGGGTAATCCAGTAGGCGTAGATTTTTGCAACGCCATAAGGGCTGCGTGGATAAAACGGAGTCGTCTCCGATTGGGGCACTTCAGTGACCTTGCCGTAAAGTTCGGAGGTTGAGGCCTGGTAAATTTTTACTTTTTTCTCTAATTTTAAAATTCTAATCGCTTCTAATAATCGCAAGGTGCCGACGCCGTCCGTGTCGGCGGTGTATTCGGGAACTTCGAACGAAACCTTCACGTGGGACATGGCGCCCAAATTATAAATTTCGTCGGGCTGCACTTCACCGATAATTCGTACTAAATTAGTGCTGTCGGTTAAATCACCATAGTGCAGGGTGATTTTTTTGACGTGAATGTCGCGAACTAAGTCCTCCATGTAGAGGTGTTCAATGCGCTCAGTATTGAAACTCGATGAACGACGAATAACGCCGTGAACTTCATACCCCTTGGAGAGTAGTAATTCTGCTAAATAAGAACCGTCTTGTCCGGTGATGCCAGTGATGAGTGCGCGTTTTTTCATTGGTTTTAAATTTTATTTTTAGCCTCAGCGATGATGCGAGAGCTGCTGTCGATTTTTGCACCTAAGCCATCGATTAAGTGGGCACCGTATTTTTGGAGCACAGTCATTTCTGGAATATTCCCAGCGTTACGATCGCCACCCTTACAGAAGACCACGTCATGGCCTTGGGCTTTAGCTTCTTTGATTAAAACTTCCAACGTCGCACACACGGAGCCGTCTTGATCAATGGCTAAGATGGCACGGTCGACCACACGGAGTGCGGTCGTCACGGCCAGGCGAGTATCTTGATCGATAAAGGCTTTGCCTTTTTTCAAGGCGGCTTGGACATCGTTGTTAACAATCACCCAAAGTTTATCGCCCTGCTCTTTTGATAAATTAAGTAATTCTAAATGCCCACGATGCATGGGATCAAAATATCCGCTGGTGATTGCTATTTTCATATGATGTTTTTTAGAAAAGCTTACAGGCTACCGCTCGTGCCGGGGGGTAGACCGGAACGTGAAGTATTATATTTTTACTAATAAAATCAGCCTTAATTACGCCTCAGGGGGAGGGAGTAAAAAGGTGGAGAGTTCGAGTGCTCGACTATTCCAGCGCTGTAAGCGCGTGAGCCGATCAATCACCTCTGCCGAGAAATTTTGGTCAGACGCCTCATCCACTAATTTTTGGAGTAGTGGTTTCGACTCTTCTAAACTGGGAAGAACCTGGTTGCGCAATAAACCCACCAGGGAAGCTGCTAAAGACGGCGAAGGGTGCCAGCGCTCCCGACGACTTCCCTGGACCTTAATGGACTCCACCATTCCATTACCCTTAAGGAACCTAAGTCCTTGACTGACAGAGCCTTTGCTTATCCCTAGACGGCCTTGAATAACATCAAATTCAAGGGCTTCAGGCGAGCTGTATAAAAGAGCATAGATCTCCGCAACCGACCTTTGAACACCCAAAATCGCGGCCATCTTTACAAAAAACTTTATCAACTCCTTTTCCTGGACTGAAAGCGGCGCAAAATGAGGCTTTTTCATGGGATTTTTGGACGTTTTTATTGATAGTGTTATCATTATTTACGTCCCAATAAGAGAGGTTTCGAGTTTTCATTTAAAATTGAACTTAGGCAATGGCTAAATTCTCCTTTTCTTAATTTTTCTCTATAAAAAGGCCCATTTTGGGCTATTTTATTAAATTATCCACCTTGGCGCCCCCTTGGGGATTCGAACCCCAGTTACCTCAGTGAAAACGAGGTGTCCTGACCGGGCTAGACGAAGGGGGCACACGGTGGAATGGGGAACTTACGACCCTGACCACCTTGGTCAAGTATTTTGAAAGTTTAGAGAGATTTCGTTCCGCCAAGCTCTACCTTCCAAACAAACTACGGTCCTCTATCGGATCGGCCGAGCCTTTAGCACGCTTAAGGTGAGCATTCTTGGCGAGCACGTACCCACCCCACGCGGCCGTTCCAATAAAAATTACGATGAAGAGCAAAAACTTGATTCGCGACGTCGGAGGCAATGTTACATTTGCTTTCATTTCGATATTTTACCTTTCCATAAATATTAAATCAATCCATATAATCAGATAAGTAATTTATAACCCCATAAATTGCTTCATCTCTTCTCCTTGTGGTTGGAAAAAATAAACCATTCATAATTTTTATTATTTCCGGGGAATTCTATGTAAAAAAATTAAGCGAAGAGCTCGAGGGCGCGGGCTTTAGAGTTCAAGGATTCGAGAAAGACTCTTTGGCCCTAAAGTTTTTAGAAAGAAATAATGTGCAAGGTGTTTTCCTAACTAATCACACGTTGGAAAAATCAAAATCCCTCGTGGAAGAAATTAAGAAAACCGGAAATCCTGCAGCGGTCTTTTGTTCGCAAGCCGAATGCAGTCCTGAAAATATTGCGGAGCTATTAAATCTTGGCTGTGATGAGTTCTTTTTGAAAACCTGTCCCGATATCGAAATCATTGCCCGGATTAAAGCCGTACTCCGCCGAAGCGAAAACGGCAAGAGTCGACAGATTGCCGCGAACATCAATCTCGATACCGATCAATTTAACTTTCATGGCGCGACCATCAATCCGGGCCATTTAGAAATTATTTTTGATGAGAAAAATAAATTCAAATTAGGTAAAAAAGAATTAGGAATTATTTATTATCTAGCGAGCAATCCAGGCGTAATCATTAGTCGGAATAGCCTCATCCATGCCGTTTGGGGAGCACATGCCGACACCCGCAGTCGCTCCGTCGACCAGTATATCACCAAAATCAGGGTGATGTTTGAGAAATATGCTCAGGGTTTAGGTTCCTTGCGCACCTTGCATGGCATTGGCTACTGGTATGATTCGAAGACGCAGAATAAGAAAAAAGTTAATTCGTAAAATTGGGCCGACTGGCTTGATTTTTGGCGGTGAGTGCCTTAACTCTAGTTTATGAAAATCAAAGCGTATCTTAAACCGAGTTGTGGTTGGTCCAACGGCGTCCGTGCTATCTTTCAAAAACATCAACTGGCCTACGAAGATGTAGATATCATCAACAACCCCACTAATTACGCGGAGATGGTTGAACGCAGTGGTCAACGTCTTTCACCCTGTGTCGAGATCGATGGCGTGATGCTGGCCGATATTTCAGGCGATGAAGTCGAAAAATATATGTTAGAAAAAGGTCTAGTTAAACCGGTCAGTGCCGAAACCGATGTGCCGACCAACGCGCCGTGCACGGACGAAGAACACGCAAAGCAAAGAGCAAAAACTATTCGCTTCTTCTGATTTACTGAGCCACGAAAGCGGCTAAAGATTCGGCCACCCAAGCTCGTTGATTCTCGGCGAGTTCTGGAAATACAGGGATACTCAAAACTTCTTGAGCAAGTTTTTCTGAAACGGGTGCCTGCTCGGCTCCGCGACCGATACCTTTAAAGCATTCCTGGCGATGGAGGGGAACGGGATAATAAATTTCACAGCCAATTTTTCGCTCCGTTAAGAACTGTTTTAAAGCGTCTCTCTGACCATTTAAAACTCGGAGGGTAAACTGATTCCAAATGCCTTCACCGGAAAAATCCTGAGGTAAAAGAATCTTAGCATCACTTTGAGCATGGGGTCCATTAAGCGATATACCCTTAACCGTACTTAATGTCTTGTGGTAAAAGAGAGCGTTTCCAGCGCGCGCACAATTATATTTGGGGAGATGAGGTAGCTTCACGTGCAATAGCGCAGCCTGCAGTGGATCCATTCTAAAATTAGCACCGATTAATTTATGAAAATATTTTGGCTGCATACCATGCACCCGCAAAATACGAGCCTTCTCAGCTAAAGCATCGTCTTGGGTAGTGACTAAACCGGAGTCGCCAAATCCACCTAGGTTTTTTGAGGGGAAGAAACTCGTCGCTCCAAAGTCTCCCACCGACATGGTTGGATGACCCTGCCAGCGCGCACCCATGGATTGCGCAGCGTCTTCGATTAAAAATAATTTATGACTATCGGCGAACTGTCGCAGACGAACCAAGTCACAAGATTGTCCAAAGAGGTGGACCGGCATAATGGCCTTCGTTTTAGGGCCTACCTTTTTTTTCGCGTCCGCTAAATTAATATTAAAGGTATGTGCCTCTACATCCACCCAAACTGGGACCGCACCCAAGCGTGCCACCGACCCAGCGGTCGCAAAAAAAGTAAAGGCCGGGAGCAAGACTTCGTCACCAGGACCAATCCCCAAGGCCATCAGCGGTAAAAGTAAGGCGTCTGTACCTGAAGACACGCCAATCGCATGCTTCACTTTTAAAAACTCAGCGCAGGACTTTTCGAAAGCCTCAAGGCGCGGCCCCATGATAAAGGCGTTCGACTTCATTACTTCTTTAAAAGTCGACTCATACGCAGGTGCCAAAGCTTCGTTCTGCGGGCCGAGATCTAATAATGGAACCGTTACCATGACTAACTCTTCATTGAGTCGCACTCAGCGGGCAACATCTTTCGATTTAAATCGACTGATTAAAATCACGGTCAGGCCGAGAAT
>CAIMFE010000117.1 GCA_903840235.1 uncultured Opitutia bacterium
ATCAAACGTACCATCTACGGAAATGGCTACGACACCTGGACGGCGGCGTGCGATTTGCGATTCCTGCACCGTACTCACACCAATACGTGGATAAAGAACGACCGCACGTACACCAGGAACATTAGCACAAGCCTCGGTCACCGCACCACCGGTATCACCCGATGTTGCAGCCAGAATTGTAAGTTCAGGAAAATCTTTTCCTAAAACATGAGCCGTAACACGTACGAGTAATCGCACGGCAAAATCTTTAAACGCTGCCGATGGACCTTGAAATAGTTCTAAGACGCTAATCGCGCCCTCGGGCTTGCCCTGATAACCTTTGGGATAAATCAGTGGTACAGGAAAATTAAATGCTTCGTTGCAAAGACGCTTTAAAACATCGGGGCCTAACTCATCGGCGAAATAAGGAGCGATGACAGCTTCGGCGAGTTGCGCGTAAGTGTCGTTGCGATGTTGCTCAATGAAGTCGGGCGTGATCTGTGGAATGACTTTCGGCACCCACAGTCCGCCCTTCCCTGGCATCGACGAAAGTAAAACCTCACGTAATGAGGCACTTTGCGAAGCATCGGCCGTGGAAATAAATTCTAACTTATTTTTCGGAGATGACATGGACGCCCTTAGGATTGATGCGTGAAACGTAGGGGGTTGCTTTAATCGGTACCGAAGCAAAAACCTCGGTCACTGCTTTAGCGACTGCTTGGGCAACCTTCTCACCTTCACAGAGTGCAAAAACGCTCGGACCCGCACCAGAGATGGAAAATCCTAATGCACCAGCAGACATCGCTACGCGCTTCGCACGATAAAATTCAGGGATGAGACGCTGACGATGCGGCTCCGCAATCGCATCATGCAAGGATCGACCGATTAAAGCGTAATCACTTTGGTACAGACCAGAAATCAATCCACCCAAGTTTCCGCTTTGTTGAATCGCGGTTTCTAATTGCACGTGACGAGGCATGATTTCGCGCGCGACCTTAGTCAGCACCACGATGTCAGGATGCACGACTGCTGCCCAAAGATTATTGGGGATTGGAATATTATGAACATCGAGTTCCGCATTCGAACGAATTAAAGTGATTCCGCCTAATAAACAGGGGCCAACATTGTCTGCATGCCAGGCACCATCAGCAGCAGCTTCACCCGCGACGACGAAAGGTAAAAGTTGACGACGAGTAAGAGGTTCACCGAGTAAATGATTTACAGCGAAGGCACCGGCCACAGCACTGGCGGCGCTGGAACCAAGTCCGCTGCCGAAAGGCATCTTCTTGTGTATCTCCATTTCGATACCGATATCACCCAAACCGAGGTGACGAAGCAGATCGAGTACAGCAACACCCGCAGTGTTTAGTTTTGGCTCTAAAGGCAGTCGGCCATCATCACCGGTAATCTTGGTGATGCGGAATCCAGGCTTGTCGGATCGACGGACAACGATTTCGTCGCCCGGCTTCTCAATGGCGAATCCAAGCACGTCGAATCCGCACGCTACGTTTGCGACCGTGGCGGGGGAGAAAACAGTGACTTCTTTTAGTGACATTTTTGACATATCAGCCCCAAAACGAGGGATGGGTAGACCTTTCGGGTTGCCTCGCCAAGGGTCAACGGTGAACATACGCGTTACCGAGCCAAAAATGGCAAAAAGTACACATCCATTCGGTTTTGTGACCGTTGCAGCCGCCTCCCCGGCCCTGCGACTGGGAGACCCCGCAGCCAATACCCAGCTCATTATCCAGGCCCTTGAAAAAGCGGCAGCTGAGGGTTCGGAGATCGTTGTACTGCCCGAACTTTGCCTCACGGGTTACAGTTGCGGTGACTTATTTGGCCAGCGGACTCTCCTCAACGGGGCCCTCAAAGGACTCTCCCAAATCGCCGAAGCGACCGCTCGACTCTCCCTCACGGCCCTCGTTGGGATGCCCTTAGAAATTTCGGGACGTCTCTACAACGTCGGCGTCTTCGTCTCGCACGGAAATATTTTAGGTGTGGTTCCCAAAACTCACCTACCCAACTCGGGAGAATTTTACGAACAGCGTTGGTTCGCTTCGAGTCGCGTTGCTCATTTTCAAGAAGTAGAATTATTCGGAAAAAAAGTTCCCTTCGGTATCGATTTACTTTTCCAAGCTAAAGATATTTCTGATTGCGTCGTCGGAATTGAAATTTGCGAAGACCTTTGGGCAGTCGAGCCTCCGAGCGGAGCTCAAGCTCTAGCCGGCGCCACCCTGCTCTGTAATCTTTCGGCCAGTGATGAACTTCTCACTAAAGCAAATTACCGTCGCGATCTCGTGCGTTCGCAATCGGCGCGTTGTTTAGCTGCCTACATTTACGCTGCGGCGGGTGCGGGAGAATCGAGTACCGATGTCGTTTATAGCGGACACGGTTTAATTGCTGAAAATGGCCTAATTCTTGGGGAATCTGAGCGTTTTCGCTTCGAATTATCGCTCATCGTTTCACAGGTCGATGTCGACAAACTACAGGCCGAACGTCGCCGCAATAGTACTTTCTTTGGTCAGATTCCTTCGTACCAACCACGTTTCATTAGTTTCGAAGTTAAACATCCGACTGGCACGACACCCAAGCTTCGTCGTCGCTTCTCTCAGCACCCATTCGTTCCCTCGGATGCCCAACGTCGCGATGAAAACAGTCAGGAAATTTTTGCAATTCAATCCACGGGCTTAGCTCGTCGTCTCCGTCACACCGGAGTTAAACACGCCGTCATTGGAGTTTCGGGCGGACTTGATTCTACGCTCGCACTTTTAGTCATGCTCGAAGCGTTTGGTCGACTGGGATTAGATCGCAAGGGAATCATCGGCGTCACTCTACCTGGACCTGGCACCACCGAACGCACACGCATCAACGCACGCAAACTGATGGATGCACTAGGCGTTACAGCACGTGAAATTCCTATTGGCCCTGCGGTTGAAAATCACCTTAAAGACATCGAACACCCGACTGGTAAATTTGATGTTACTTTTGAAAACGCCCAAGCACGCGAACGTACTCAAGTGCTCATGGATATTGCTAATCAAACCCAAGGTTTAGTCGTGGGTACGGGTGACCTCTCGGAAGCCGCTCTCGGTTGGTGCACATTCAACGCGGATCACATGTCGATGTACCATGTAAACATCGGCGTACCTAAAACTTTAGTTAAACACTTGGTCTCGTGGGCGGCCCACGCACGTCACGTCGGTCATGAACGCGCCCTACTCGAAGATATTGTCGCAACACCCGTCAGCCCCGAACTCTTACCAATCGGAGCCAACGGCGAAATGACTCAGCAAACCGAACTCTTGGTTGGTCCTTACGAGCTACACGATTTCTTCCTCTTCCACTTTATCCGCAATGGATTCCGCCCAGCTAAAGTTCTTTGGCTCACGGAACATGCCTTCGCCGGTAAGTATGATACCGTAGAAATTAAATATTGGCTGAAAACCTTCCTGACCCGCTTCTTCAGCCAGCAATATAAGCGTTCTTCAATGCCAGACGGCCCAAAAATCGGTTCTGTGGCCCTTTCCCCTCGTGGAGATTGGCGTATGCCTTCCGACGCGGAAGCCACGGCGTGGCTTGCAGAATTAGGCTAATCGTGCTTGATGGGTGAGCGATGGCTCCTCTTCAAACTCATCCCGCGGCAACGCAAGAGCTCAGTAAACTTCTCGGATCCGAGAAAGTTTTTACCGATGAAGCAACCTGCTTCGCGGCGTCCTTCGATAACATGCGTTTATCGTTCATGCCCGAAGCGGTGATTCGTCCAAAAGTTGAAGAGGATATCGGTACCGTTTTAAAATTAGCTAACCAATATAAAGTTCCGGTCACGGTACGCGGACGTGGCACCGGTAATGCGGGTGCGAGTTCACCCATCAAAGGCGGATGGGTTATTCACTTGGATCATTGGGACAAAATTGAAATCGATCCTATATCCGCCATGGCCACGGTTCAACCGGGAGCCATCACCGCGAAGATCAATGATTTAGCTGCACCTCACGGATTATTTTTTCCACCCGACCCTTCATCGCTAAAATATTGTAGTATCGGCGGAAATATTGCGACCAATGCAGGAGGACTTCGGGCCGCTAAATATGGGGTTGTACGCGATCACGTGTATGCCCTTGAAGGGTTTCTTCCCACCGGAGAAAAAGTAAAATGGGGTGCCCCTTTAAGAAAATTCGTCAGTGGAATTAATTTACGCGATCTCTGGATTGGATCCGAAGGCACATTGGGAATCATCACTAAAGCGACAATCAAGCTCGTGAATAAGCCTCTAGCTCGTCGCACTTTCTTGGTTGCTTGTCGTACCGACGAAATAGCGCTCGAAGCTGCTGCTGAATTGATGGGTTCAAGAATTAATCCATCGGTCTTTGAATTCTTGGACACACAAACGGTTGAAGCCGCAGAAAAACAACGTGGCAGTCGAGTGTTCTCCACCGATGAACTCCATGGTATTAAAGAAACCTGCGCGATTTTATTAGTCGAAATCGATGGACATCCTTCGGCATTAGCTGATGACGCCGTAAAAGTTAATGAATGGATCAAAAAATTCGGCGTCGCTTCACGCGCAACCGACAACGAAGTTGAAGCAGAAAAACTCTGGGATATTCGTCGCACCTGCTCGCAGGCGATGTACTCGCTGGGTAATGCGAAGTTAAACGAAGACATCGTCGTACCCTTTAAAAGCTATGTGGAATTGATTAAGTATACTCGCGAAGTACGTGATCAAATCGGCCTACCTACTCCAACTTTCGGTCACGCGGCGGATGGGAACTTCCACGTACATATCATGTACAATCGCGATAATCCAGATGACTGCAAGAAAGCCGAAAAAGCTATTCACGAAGTGATGAAGAAAGTAGTCGAATTAGGTGGAGCGATTACGGGTGAACACGGAATCGGCATCGCTAAATCTCCTTTCCTGAGTCTGCAACACTCACCTGCTGAAATTTCTGCGATGTTGGCCGTGAAGAAAGCCTTGGACCCGAATAATATTTTAGCACCAGGACAAATTTTCGAGCCACTCAATGTTTGGGAACATCGTCCCGTCAAAGTCACTCTAGCCTGGGACAAACATTAAGATGTCATCCACTGTTGCTGTATTTGATTGGGATGGCGTCGTCATCGATTCCTCCACCGCCCACGAACGTGCGTGGCAAAGTTTAGCGAAAGAAGAAAATCTTCCGCTGGTACCGAATCACTTTAAACTCGGATTCGGAAAATTAAATGAAGTGATCATTCCGAATATCTTGGGCTGGTCTAAAGACCCTCAAGAGATTCGCCGCCTATCCGAGAAAAAAGAAGCTCACTATCGTACCATCGCACGGACTGGACATATTCGATTACTCCCAGGGGTCAAAGAACTCACCAATGCCCTTAAATCATTGGGTATTCCTTGTGTGATTGGTACATCCACCCATAAGGCCAATCTCGCACTTTCCTTCGAACTCTTTGGACTGGAAGGACACTTTCAAGGAGCCGTTTCGAGCGAAGACGTAACCCAAGGGAAACCGAATCCTGAAGTATTTCTCAAAGCCTGTGCAATCGGCGGCGGTAATCCTAAAAATTCATTCGTCTTCGAAGATTCATTTTCAGGAATTCAGGCAGGGCTCGCCGGTGGATTTACCACTATTGCCTTAGCGACCACGCATACCCGAGAAATTTTATTAGCACAGAACGCTCATCATATTGTAAATAATTTATCCGAAGTAAATCCTCAGTGGATTCTGCAAGGTAAGATTTTCTAAGTCAGCATGGAGTTTCGTTTAAAGTCTAACTATGTCCCCGCAGGCGATCAACCTGGGGCGATTGCTGCTTTAAATAAATCCATCGAAGCAGGAAATCTCCGACAAACCCTCCTCGGTGTCACGGGCTCCGGAAAAACCTTCACGATGGCGAATATCATCGCCCGTCAACAACGTCCGGCGCTCATCATTTCACATAATAAAACTTTAGCGGCCCAACTTTATTCCGAGTTTAAAAACTTCTTCCCAGAAAACGCGGTCGAATACTTTGTCAGTTATTACGATTATTATCAGCCCGAAGCTTACGTGCCTTCGACCGATACATTTATCGAAAAAGACTCAGCTATTAATGAAGATATTGAGCGTTTACGTATCAGTGCCAGTAGCGCCCTGCTCTCCCGTCGCGATGTCATCGTGATTGCCTCGGTTTCTTGTATCTACGGATTAGGTTCTCCCGAAGACTTCCTTTCCTTAATGATTCCTTTGCACAAGGGATTAGTCATTAAGCGCGACGAACTACTAACCCGACTCGTTAATAATCAGTACTCGCGCAATGATGCGATTTTAGAACGCTGTAATTTCCGAGCACGCGGAGAAACTATTGATATTTGGCCCGCTTACATGGAGTCGGCAATTCGCTTAGAGTTCTGGGGCGATACACTTGAAAATATTCGTGAACTTGACGCGATCACTTTAAAAGCCGGAAAGTCTCTCGATAAATTTGATCTCTATCCAGCCAATCAATATGTCACCTCGGCTGCTCGTGTAAAAACTGCAGCCGATGCGATTCGCAGCGAACTCGAAGAACGCGTTGCTACATTTGAAAAAGCAAATCGACTCGTGGAAGCGCAACGTATCCGTATGCGTGTTGAGCATGATCTAGAAATGCTTCGTGAAACCGGATTCTGTTCAGGAATTGAAAACTACTCGATGCATATGTCGGGACGAAAACCGGGTGAACGTCCGCATTGCTTACTCGATTTCTTCCCTGACGATAGGCTTATTTTTATTGATGAAAGTCACGTTTCTGTTTCCCAAATCGGTGGCATGTATCACGGTGACCGAGCACGTAAAGAGAAGCTCGTAGACTTCGGATTCCGTCTGCCCTCGGCGATGGAGAATCGACCCCTCCGCCCCGAAGAATTTGATACTATTTCGGGTCAAACGATTTATGTTTCGGCAACTCCTGCGGCTCATGAATATCAAGTTTCAACTGTCATCGCAGAGCAAGTAATCAGACCGACTGGACTTCTAGATCCCATCATGGAAGTGCGACCGATTAAAGGTCAGGTCGAAGATATTATTGGTGAAGCTAAAGCCGTAGCCGCTAAAGGCTATCGTACGCTCGTAACCACCTTAACGAAACGAATGTCCGAAGACCTTTCGCAATTCATGCGTGAGAATGGACTCAAGGTTGAGTATCTCCACTCCGACATCGATGCAATTGAACGCGTTGAAATATTGCGTCGCCTGCGGGCTGGAAAATTTGACGTACTCGTCGGCGTCAATCTTCTGCGCGAAGGACTCGACCTTCCTGAAGTGGCACTTGTGGGTATTCTCGATGCAGACAAAGAAGGCTTTTTACGCAGTGAAACCAGCTTAATTCAAACATCAGGTCGAGCCGCACGACATCTGGAAGGTAAGGTCTTATTGTACGCAGACGTCATGACTAAGTCGCTCACGAAAGCCCTAACGATTTG
>CAIMFE010000118.1 GCA_903840235.1 uncultured Opitutia bacterium
CACTTCGTTCGTATTGGCGGCCTCCAACCTTTATTAAAAATGCTTTTAGATAAGGGCCTACTCCATGGAAATTGCTTAACCGTAACCGGTAAGACCGTGGCCGAAAACCTTGCCAGCGTTAAGCCCTACGCGGCAGACCAAGATGTAGTTCGTCCGTTCAGCAACCCCATTAAAGCTGATAGCCACTTACGAATTCTTCGTGGCAACATTGCTCCGCAAGGCGCTGTAGCAAAAATTTCTGGCAAAGAAGGAAATAGTTTCTCCGGCAAAGCGATTGTCTACGAATCTGAAGAAGCTTCACTCAAAGGCATTTTAGAAGGCGAAGTTAAAGACGGTCACGTGATTGTCATTCGCAATGAAGGACCCAAGGGCGGACCAGGAATGCGTGAAATGCTCGGGCCTACCAGTGCCGTTATGGGCAAAGGATTAGGCAAAACGATTGCCCTGATTACCGATGGAAGATTTTCTGGCGGCAGTCACGGATTCGTCGTGGGCCACATCACGCCCGAAGCAGCCGTCGGTGGCGTTCTTGCAGTCATTCAAAACGGTGATGTGATCACAATCGATGCAGTGAAAAATCAAATCAATCTTTCGGTGTCTGACGCAGAAATCGCTCAGCGCTTAAAATCTTGGAAGCCCAGTCCGTGCAAAGAAAAGCGTGGTGCGTTAGCGAAATACGCGAAGTCGGTATCCTCAGCCTCGGAAGGTGCCGTGACCGACGGAGACTAATAAATAAGATAAAATAAGGGGTAAATCGACATTTTCACTCATCGAGGATTGCCAAACTGAGCGTCGCCGATGATTGTCGTGCGTCGTGGACACCTCTTTCGATTCTTACAGCAAGCATCTACTTAATTTCCCAGCCTTGGGCTTTGCGTTGGATTTAAGTCGGGCCCCCGCTCCCGCCGGCTTCCAAGAAAAAATGTCTGCGCCGATTGCGAAAGCGTTAGCGGACATGAGCGCGCTAGAAAGTGGCGCGATTGCTAATCCTGACGAAAAAAGAATGGTCGGACATTACTGGTTACGGGCACCTGAATTAGCTCCGCAACCCGCACTCACTGCAGAAATTAAAAAAGCAGTACAATCGATTCATCAATTTACTAAGTCGGTGCACAGCGGATCCGTCCAAGGGGCGCACGGAAAATTTACGGACTGTCTTTGCATCGGTATTGGCGGTTCTGCTTTAGGACCACAATTCGTTGCGGATGCATTAGGCACCGCTTCAGATAAATTAAAAATTCATTTCATCGATAATACCGATCCCGATGGCATGGACCGCGTATTTTCAAATTTAACCAATAAATTAGGCACAACACTCGTCATCGTCACTTCGAAATCGGGCAGTACACCTGAGCCACGCAATGGTTTAATTGAAAGTGAACTCGTCTGGAAAAAGGCAGGATTAAATTTCAGCGCGCATGCGGTGGCCGTTACTGGTGAAGGCAGTCAGCTCGATCAAATTGCGGTCAAAGAAAAATGGTTAGCACGTTTTCCGATGTGGGATTGGGTGGGCGGGCGCACCAGTGAGTTAGGTCCGGTCGGCCTACTTCCAGCGGCCCTCCAAGGAATCGATATCGATGCACTTTTATTAGGTGCGAAAAAAATGGATGAACTCACCCGAGAAAAGAACGCAGAAAAAAATCCTGCCGCACAACTCGCTCTCGCTTGGTATCATTTAACAGACGGACAAGGTAAAAAAGCGATGGTAGTTCTTCCGTACAAGGACCGACTACTTCTTTTCTCACGTTACCTTCAACAATTAATCATGGAGTCGCTCGGCAAAGAGTCCGACCTCGCTGGTAAAAAAGTTTATCAAGGACTCACTGTTTACGGAAACAAAGGCAGCACCGATCAGCATGCTTACGTGCAACAGTTGCGCGATGGCTTGAATAATTTCTTTGCGGTGTTCATCGAAGTTTTAAAAGACCGTGAAGGACCCTCTCCTTTTGTGGATCCCGACACCACTTCGGGCGATTACCTGCAGGCGTTCTATTTAGGAACTCGCCAAGCTCTCTCCGACAGTGGGCGCGGAAGCATTACCCTCACCCTTAAACAGGTCGACGCCCAGACCATCGGTCAAATAATCGCTCTATTTGAACGGACCGTCGGACTCTACGCTAGCCTCTTGAATATCAACGCTTACCACCAACCTGGGGTTGAGGCCGGCAAGAAGGCGGCCGCGGAAACTCTTAAGGTCCGAACCAGTGCCATTTTGCACCTAAATAAACACAAAGGGCAGTGGTTTACCCCTGTAAATATCTGCAAAGAGATTGGACTTGTAGGGTTAGAGGAACTTGTGTTCAAAGTCTTACTGCATGCCTCGTCCAACCCCGGCTCTATTGAATCAATAGAAAACCCGGACCCCCGTTTGACTACCTTCCGGCATAAATAACCTTTTATCCATCCTACCCCCAAATGAATAAGTCCGTAAATCTCGCCATCCGAATCCTTGGAATCGTCCTTGCGATTGCTGCATGCGTCTTTGCCTACCTCTTGAAAGGCAAAGTCGACGCCGGAATGAAAAATACTGAATGGACTGTCACGGACGCCGAAATTGCTGCGCCAAAACAATTCGACAAGCGCATGGAAGTCATCGGTTCCAAACTAAAGAATCTCGTCGAAGAAAAGCGCACAAAAATCGCTGAACTCGAAGGCATCAAAAAAGACCTCGAAGCTGATGTGGCTGATAAGAAAACCAAAATCGAAGGCTTGAATGCCAAGGTTGAAGGTCTCGAAGGCAACGTGGCTGAACTCACCCGTAAGCGCGATGAGCTCACTTCCCAATTAGCTGATGTAACCAGCAAAAAAGATTCACTTACCTCTGAACTCAACTCCATCAAACAAGAGTTAGTTAAGGAGAAAGAAAAAACTGCGAGCATGTTCACTAAAGAACAACTCGATGCCGAAATTGCTAAGACCACTAAAGCTGAAGAGAGCCGCAACTCCGTTGTTCAACTCTACGCTCAACTTTATAATTCATTCTTAAGCTCCACCGGCACTAAGCCTTCCTACCCTCGCGATCCACTCTCTCAGCCTTCGGTTAACTCCTTACAAGCTGAGTTCGCACCAGAGACCATCAAGACCCGCGTTGTGCGCATTGATTCAGATAATGGTTTAGTATGCTTCTCCGTGGGTGATTTAGACGGCATCAAAGCCCGCAGCGTTTTCAAAGTACAAGTCAATGGCGCTGACGTGGGTAAAGTTCGCATCGAGTCAGTTCAAGCTGCTCAGTGCATCGCTCAAATTTTAATCGATTCCGAAGTGGGTCAATTCTCAGACGGTGCAGTGGTTACCCTCGAGCCAATCTCGGGCAAAATCGCTAACAACTAATTAGAATGCGGTTCGTTCATCTCATCGCCCTCGCCCTTGTCTTAATTGCATTGGCAGGTTGTGAGACCACAGAAAAGCCTAACGATTCAACTTTACCACAAGCTCAGCCTGCTTCGTGGCAAGGCGGTCTTCCTGGCATGATGGGTCCGACTGGCGGATCTGGATATCGCTAATGACTACGCCAGGTTCACATGAACCTGGGTCAAATCCCAAGGCCGGTGGTCGACTTCTCGTCGTGGCTACGCCGTTAGGAAATCTGGGCGACCTCACTGATCGAATTAAAAAAGAATTAGCCGCCTGCGATTTAATCGCCTGCGAAGATACGCGTGTCACCATTGGGTTACTCAAACACATCGGAATATCTAAACCGATGATTGCCTACCATGAGCATAATGAAAAAGAAGTGGCCGTAGAATTAGCAGAAAAAATTTCGGCCGGACAAGTGGTGGCCTTAATTACCGACGCTGGTACGCCCGGCATAAGCGATCCAGGATTCCGGGTAACGCGCGAATGCCGTCGACGAAAACTCACGGTCACTCCTCTGCCCGGCCCCTGTGCCATCATCGCCCTGCTTTCCGCGTCAGGACTCCCCACGAATGCATTTCGATTTGTTGGATTTCTCCCACCGAAGTCAGCCGCGCGTCGACGTTTCCTCGAGCAATCACTGCAAAGCGATGAAACAATCGTGCTCCACGAATCCTGCCATCGGATGGCCGATTTTGCCGACGAGATGCTCGAGATTCTTGGTCCGGCCCGCGTGGTGTGTGTGGGTCGCGAACTGACTAAATTGCATGAAACCATTCGCACCGCTCCTCTCGGTGAATTAGTCCCATTGCTGAAAGCGGGTTCCATGAAAGGCGAATTCACCGTAGCCATTGCGCCGGCTGATTTCGTTTTATAATCGAGTCGCAGATTGACCCGAACGGTCATTCGGTGGCAATGTTCTGACTATGGCGGGTTTCGACGACAGCCTAGTAAGAGAATACTTTGAAGTGAACGGGTTCTTCGTGCGCCAATCACGCAAGTACGCCGTGCAATCACGACGCAAACGAGCCGACGAAGAAGGCGATTTATATGTGATTAATCCATCACCTCGTCGCGACGTCCAACTTCCTTTTCAACTTTTCTCCGCTGACTTACCAGGAATTACCGCCGCAGTCGTCGCCGTGAAAGCATGGCATACCACGAAAGCGATTACGCCCACGATGATTCGCAAAGGAGACTTACTAGAGTTTGTCCGACAAGAAGCCGTCGAAGCAGCCAAAATGGCTTTTGCGGAATTACGCCAAACAGAAAATGAAAATTTATCTAAAATATTAATTCTCCCGGGGTTGCCTGCACAAGAACCTCAACGCGCCGAAAGTATTGCTCTGCTTAAACAAAGTGGCGTTGACCATGTGATTACCTTCCGAACGATTTTAGAAAATATGATTCAGAATGTAGAATCTAATCAAAGCTACGCCCGCTCCGATACCTTACAACTTTTACGCCTGCTGCGCGTCTACGATATGGTCAAACCGGCACAGCTTGAACTATTCTCTAACAATCCGTCTTCCAAGTGATTCATCCTTCCGCCCAGATTCACCCCTCAGCCCGTCTAGGAAACGCCGTCGTTATTGGGCCATGGGCGATTATTGAAGCGGATGTCGTGATCGGCAATGCCTGTGAAATTAGCGCACAAGCTATCATCAAAAAAGGTTCAGTGCTTGGAGAAAAAGTAAAAGTAGATCATTTCGCAGTGATTGGCGGCGACCCCCAAGATCTTCATTTCAAATCTTCTACCTCTTCGAATGTGAACATCGGCGATTCCACGGTCATTCGCGAACATGTCACTATACATCGAGCGACCACTGAAGGTGGCACCACACGTATTGGTAAAAACAATTTTATTATGGCGGGTGCGCACGTCGCGCACGATTGCACCACGGGTGATCATGTCATCCTTGCGAACGGATGTATGCTGGGCGGACACGTAATCGTGGGTGACCATGCCTTTGTGAGTGG
>CAIMFE010000119.1 GCA_903840235.1 uncultured Opitutia bacterium
AACGGCCGCCGGTTAATACAGCGATATCTTCCATCATGGCTTTACGACGGTCACCAAAGCCAGGGGCTTTAACGGCACAGACGTTGATGGTACCACGGAGGCGATTCACGACGAGAGTTGCGAGGGCTTCGCCTTCAACTTCTTCAGAGATGATGAGGAGAGGCTTGCTGGATTTTGCAACTTCTTGGAGTAAAGGAAGGAGGTCCTTCATCGAGCTGATTTTCTTTTCGAAGAGAAGAACGTAAACGTCTTCCAGAACGGCTTCGAGAGTTTCAGCATTGGTTGCGAAATATGGTGAGAGGTAACCCTTATCGAATTGCATACCTTCAACGACGTCGAGCGTCGTCTCAATGGTCTTAGCTTCTTCAACCGTGATGGTGCCGTCTTTACCTACGCGATCCATGGCTTCGGCGATGATATCACCGATGGATGAATCCCAGTTAGCGGAAACGGTGGCAACCTGCTTAATTTCTTCGCGGGTTTTGATTTTTTTGGAGATGTTAGCGAGCTCTTTAACAATCGCTTCAGTCGCTTTATCGATACCACGCTTAACGAAGATCGGATTAGCACCGGCGGCGACGAAGCGAAGGCCTTCTTTATAGATGGCTTCACCGAGAACGGTTGCGGTGGTGGTACCATCCCCTGCTTTATCGGCAGTTTTGGAGGCTACTTCACGAACCATTTGTGCGCCCATGTTTTCATAGGGATCGCTCAATTCGATTTCCTTAGCAACAGTGACACCGTCTTTAGTTACTTTAGGAGCGCCGAACTTTTTATCAATCATCACATTACGGCCTTTTGGTCCGAGGGTGACTTTCACAGCGCGGGCGAGAATGGTTACACCGTTCAACACCTTACGGCGGGCGGCTTCATCGAACAGGATTTGTTTTTTGGACATAGTATTTTATTTATTAAGAGTGAGAGAAGTAATTATTCGATAACCGCGAGGATTTCGTTTTCGGAGAGAAGCAAGTAAGTGTCGTCGTTAAGTTTCACTTCCGAGCCGGCGTATTTTCCGATGAGAACCTTGTCGCCCACTTGAACGGAGAAAGGAATCTTCTTCCCGTCTTTGTCGAGCGCACCGGTGCCGAGGGCAACGACGCGAGCTTCTTGTGGTTTTTCTTTGGCAGAATCAGGGATGATGATGCCACCCTTGATTTCTTCGCCTTCCTCGATGCGTTGCACGAGAACGCGATCAGCGAGAGGCTTTACTTTGAGTTTGGAGTTTTTGGACATAGTGGTGTTGGTAAGGTTGGGTTGCCCGGACTGGGCGAACTGCATAATGCAGAAGGAATGCCAAAACGGTTTTTAGTGAGTTTAGCAATAGTTTACGTGGGTTTTTTGGGGTTAAGCGGGATTACTTCCCTAAATTGACCTTAAACTGTCACGCATCCTCGTGACAGGGTGTCACAAGGGAAAATGGGGGCTGTCACAGCCGTTACTGGATATCGCCAGCCTGCCCGCCCTCGGGCTGTTTAATCTGATCACCCCAACCTAGAATTCGGGCCTGGGCGCCGTGGTGTTCGGCCTTGGTTTTGTCTCCACGCTCCATCCAAATTCTGGAGAGCGATGTATGAATATGAATGTCTTTCGGTTTTAATGTTAAAGCCGTTTCGCCTGCTTGCAGTGCGTCGTCGAACTGACGTTGTGCGAAATGCACTTCGGCCTTCGCCAGCCAGGCTTCAAAAAAATCGGGAGCGAGGGCGACCGCCTCATTCAATTTAGTCAGTGCCCCTGCTTCGTCGCCCACGGCGAAATCAAATGCCGCATCGTTCGTAAGAGCTTGCGCACGTTCATGGGGACCAGAAGACGACATAGGTATTTAGTATATGAAACAATAATTGTAGCAAGAAAGGGTTTAGCACTTGGAAAATTAGGTAAAACAGACATAGTTAAGGTGAAATGGATTCACGATATAACGACCTAGCTAAGGTACTCTGCGGATTCTCGATTGACCTCAAAAAAGGTCAGAAGGTCTTAATCGACGTGGCCGACGTGCCTGAAGAATTTGTGGTCGCCCTCATCCGTGCCGCCCGTGCCCGCGGTGCAGTGCCCCTAGTGAATTTACAAA
>CAIMFE010000120.1 GCA_903840235.1 uncultured Opitutia bacterium
AATAGTTTAAGTGTCGACACCAAAACCGGTGCGGTGACGCCTGGAGCCATTACCCACCATGCGAATGTGAACGGGACGTTTAATGCCACCACCGTCACGAATCAAATTTTAGATATTAGATTCACCGCTGGAAATAATCATACTGTTCTTATTGATTGCACCAATGGCACATTAACCGTTAACGGAGTTCTCAGGACACCAACCACGGGATATATTCCACTCGGTCACATTAATTTTAGTGCTGGCACCGTTGTCTCGCTCAATGCCAGCCATAGTGGAAGTGATACTGTCACGATTACGAAGGTAGGCGGTTCAGTTATAACCATAACCCCAGCTTCGAATGGTAATATAACCATCCCCGCAGGCGGACTAGAAATTACCAAGATTGCCTATTTCACCAAGAGTTCGAACGCGCAGAACCTGGGAACTAACAACACAGTTGATCTCTATAATTCAACTAATGTTGGCGCACTCGCGAATTACACTGCGGTGGGTGGCGTGTTTACGATTGATGCTACTAAAGCGATCAACATCGCGGGCGATATTCGTATCTCGACTACCAACTTCCTAAATAATTCCAACTCATCAGCATTAGCGGTTGGGGCTGGAAAAACTTGGCAAGTATGGAGCTCGAATCCTGATCCATTTACGAACGACGTACGTGGCGGCCTCGTTTATAATTTCAAGCAATACCATGCGACTTACGGCACCACGACAGTTCTCGGTGCGGGTAATGGATTTTTATATACGCTCGCCCCTCAAATATCTTTCTCGCTCATCAATAATTTAAGTAAAGTTTATGATGCGAGCAATAATGCTACCGGACTTACGGGTCACTATTTAGCGAGTGGTGCGGTGGATGGTGATACGATTGGTGAAGACGGAGGTAATCCACTACCGAACACTGGCTTGTATTTTTCACACAATGTCGGCAGTGGCATCAATATTACTGCTACAGGCATTAACGTAGCCTCTATTGTGGCTTATAATACGAGCCTAGCAAAGCCGGTTTACGGTTATGGACTGCTGAGCACTACCGCTAGTGGTACCATTGGAATAATCACCAAAGCTAATATCAGTGCGATTACTGGTATCATCGCGAACAACAAAGTTTATGACGGTAATAACACAGCGACACTCAATGTGAGTGGCGCAGGCTTCACCGGCGGCTACGCGGGCGATGACCTATTGGTCGCAACCTCATCGGGAACTTTTAACAATGAAAATGTCGGCACGGCTAAACCAGTCGCCATCACCGGACTCACCTTAGGCGGATCCGATGCAGGTAATTACAACCTTCTCAGTTCCACTGCGTCTACCACCGCCAATATCACTAAGCTCACGCTCACGAACATTACAGGCATCACTGCACTCGATCGTACCTATAATGCGGGAACTGGAGCGACACTCAATTACGCCACGCCCACCTTCGGAAATATAGTTGGCGGCGATAATTTAACCATTACCTCAGCCGTCGGCACCTTCGATAATAAAAACGTAAATATAAATCCTATCACGGTAACGATTAGTTCCATCATCCTCGGTGGCACCGATGCGGGTAACTATAATTTACCAACGATTGCACCTACCACCACTGCGAGAATCTCTAAAGCCAACATCGCTGCAATTACGGGAATCACTGCTAACAACAAAACTTATGACAGTTTAACATTAGCGACGCTCAATACTGGCTCGGCCAGCTTCACCGGCAAGTTTGCCGGCGACACCTTAACGGTACTCAGTTCGTTCGGAAACTTTGTAGATAAAAATGTCGGTGCGCCCAAGATCGTGAATATCACCGGCCTCACGTTGGGTGGTACCGATGCAGGTAATTATAATTTAGTCAGCACCGTCGCCTCAGCTTCAGCGAACATCACTAAAGCTAATATCAGTGCGATCACCGGCATCACCGCCGATAATAAAGTCTATGACAGCACTCTCACTGCGTCACTCAATGATACTATTATTGGGTTCACCGGTAAGTTTATGGGCGATGTTCTTACCGTCGCTACCTCTACAGGTGCTTTTACGAATAAAAATGTAGGGGTCGGTAAAACAGTTAATATCACGGGCCTGACTTTAGGAGGTACCGACGCGGGTAATTACACTTTAACCAGTTCTGTTGCGACTACCACCGCCACCATTACAAAGGCTAATATCAGTTCAATCACTGGCATCACTGCCTATAATAAGACCTACGATAGCTTAACTACCGCTACACTCAATAACAGCGCGGGGGGTATAATGTTCAACGGAAAATTTGCAGGCGATACTTTGACGGTCCTGACTTCGGTCGGAAACTTTGTGGATAAAAATGTAGGTGCGCCAAAGACCGTCAATATCACTGGGCTCACTTTAGGCGGCACCGATGCGGGTAATTATAATTTAGTCAGCCCCATCTCTACAGCTTCAGCGAACATCACCAAAGCTAATATCAGTTCCATTACTGGTATCGTAGCTCTCAATAAAGTTTATGATGGGAACGATACTGCCCAACTGAATAGTACGCCGGCAGTTTTTAATGGTGAATTCAGTGGTGATCATTTGACTGTCGCAACACCGACTACTGGAACATTTCGCACGGCAGGTGCGGTGATTGGTGAACATGTCGGCACCAATAAAATTGTCGATATCACTGGGTTAACTCTGGGTGGTGCAGATGCAGGGAACTACAATCTAGTCGTCAATTACGCTACAGCCCTCGCTGATATTACAGCCCTGGGCATTGGTAATCCGGTTACTGCAATATCAGGAATTACCGCGAATAATAAAACCTATGATACGTTCACGACCGCAACCATTGATATTTCTGGTGCAGTCATTCCAGGCATCATAGGTAGCGACGTCGTTACGGTCGATACTTCCACAACGACTGCCGAATTTGATGACCGCTTTGTGGGTGTGGGAAAAGCCGTGAACATCGAGGGATTGAAATTGGGTGGTGCAGATGCAGGGAATTATATCCTGCTCAATGATTGTGCATCGGCCACAGCCAATATCACTAAGGCTAACATCAGTTCAATCAGCGGCATCACCGCTAATAATAAAACTTATGATACCTTCACGACTGCGACGCTGAATTTAAGTGGAGTGACTTCGGCAAGTTTTGCAGGAAGACTCGGCACCGATCAACTCACGGTCGCAACTTCCTCGGGTGCGTTCGTGGATAAGAACGTGGGTAATAATAAAGACGTTAACATCACCGGGCTTAGCTTAGGCGGAGCCGATGCACTTAACTATAACCTGGTAGACACTACCGCCACAACGAAGGCTAATATCACCCAAGCGAACATCGCTGCGATTACGGGAATTGTGGCACAAGATAAAGTTTATGATAGTTTTACGACCGCTAATCTCGATATGACGGGTGTGGGCTTTACAGGTATTTTAGCAGGAGATAATCTGCTCGTTGCTACTTCTACCGGAAATTTCGTCGATAAAAATGTGGGCAGCGGGAAGACGGTTAATATCACGGGGCTCACTTTAGGGGGTACCGATAAGGACAATTATAATTTGGCGATTACGACCGCAACTTCACATGCCAACATTACTAAGGCCGACATCAGTGCGATCACCAACATCACCGCTAATAACAAAGTTTATGATAGTAATTCGGATGCGACTCTAGATTTAACTTCTGCTTTATTCACTGGCATACAAGGACTCGATACCCTCACAGTAACTGCATCTTCTGCTACTTTTACCGCTGGTCCTCATGTGGACAACGGTAAGAATGTTTTCATTTCCGGACTCACCTTAGGTGGATCTAATGCTGGCAACTACTGTCTATTAGACCATACCGCAACTGCCACAGCCGATATCACCCCGGCCCATATTAGCGCCATTACTGGTATCACCGCTCATAATAAAATCTATGATGGCAACGACACGGCGACATTAATTGTGAGTGCCGCAGTATTCAGTGGTGAATTCATCGGCGATGATCTTACCGTCGCCACTTCTACAGCTAATTTTAACAACAAAAATGTCGGTACAGGCAAGTTGGTGAGTATTAGTGGACTCACCTTAGGTGGAGCCGATGCCGTCAACTACATCCTAGACGACACTACAGCTATAACTACTGCCAATATCACTAAATTAAGACTCAACGCCATCACTGGACTTACCGCCAATGACCGAGTCTATAATGCTGGTACCAATGCCACCCTTAATCTGACCAGTCCACTATTCGACGGCATCATCACCCCTGGAACTGAGGACCTATCCATCACCTCAGCTGTAGGCACATTCGCTAATAAGAAAGTAGGCATCAATAAAACGGTAACGATCAGTTCAATCGTACTCGGTGGACTGGATGCGGGAAATTATGATGTTCCTCTGACTGCGCCGACCACCACTGCAACCATCAGTAAAGCTAATATTCTGAACATCACAGGCGTCACGGCGAACAGCAAAACTTTCGATGGTAACAACATCGCTAGCCTCAACGTAGGTTCGGCTAGTTTTATCGGAGAATTTGCCGGCGACGATCTCACGGTGGCGGGTGCAACGGGCAAGTTCGACAACGCACAAGTGGGTCAAAATAAAACGGTAAACATTACCGACCTAACCCTCGGCGGAATAGACGCACTCAATTACAATCTCATCGATACTACGGCAACATCCGTCGCAGATATCATTGCTGGCTCTGATTTAATCGATTTATTACAATTCGTACCGAAGAGCAGTCCAGTACCTACGTTCCCAGTGTTCCAACCGATGATTACACTCTTTGGACAATCCCAATTCTCTCACGACGGATTAAACTTCCTGCTTCCACCCTTCTCAATTGTCTCAACTGAAATTGTCAGCACGGCACCCGCTTGGACGTTCTTCCCGATCGGCCTCGCTTCAGAAGAACCCCTGGTTAAATTACGGAGTAAAAATGGATCGGACTACGTTGAAACCGATAAACGAGATGGAGGGTATATCGTTCGCTCCGGCGAAGGCCCAACGAATATCGTCGTGGTCGGAGACGGGGTACGCCTCGAGCTAAAATCCAGCTCAGCTAAATAAAATTTAAATTATAAAAAACCATGAATAAAAAATTCCTGATTTCCGCAGCACTTGTACTGATTGTGATCAATCACGACACCCAGGCGCAATCCTCCCCTCCTGATGCTGGACAAATTCAGCGCGACACCGCTCAGCCCGGCATCGTCCCACCCAAAAAATCTAAATTAAAAGCCTTACCTAAATTAGAGAATCCAGTTATTCGCGTCGCCACAAAGTCGGGCGCTACTGTACTCATTAAATCAGTTAAATTTACCGGCAACACGGTCATTAGCAGCGAAGAACTGGATGCTGTCGTTAAACCCTTAATCGGTAAAAACCAGACCCTCGATGACTTACGAGCGATGGCTCAACTCATTAATGATTATTACCACGAGCAAGGATACTACTTCAGTCGTACCATCATTCCCGTCCAAGAGTTCAACGACGGTGTCCTAACGATGTCCATTCAGGAAGGTCGCTACGGCGACGTCGTTGTTCGCGGTGACGATCTCATCGTTAAAGGAAGTACACCCTTCCTTTCCGGTCTTAAACGTGGCGAGGTCATTGATTTAAAAACACTGGAAGCGATACTACTTCGACTCGATGACGTTACGGGTCTGAGTATCTACCCAGTAATCACCGAGGGCGCCGAAATCGGGACTGCAGACATTACCATCACCTCACGGATTGATATTAAAAACGGTGGGCAAATCGACTTCGACAATAACGGCAGCCGCTACACGGGTCAGTACCGCGCGAGCGCGCGTTGGTACAATAATCACAATTTTACTTTCGGTGATAATATCGAACTTAACGCCATCGCCTCGGACGCCAAACTGTGGCTGGGGTCAGTCCAGTACGCTATACCACTGGCCAGCGGTGGACTCACCGGACGACTTAGCTATTCCTACACCTCATATGAGCTCGGCAAAGATTATGCACCGCTCGGTGCCACGGGAAATGCCAGTACATGGGCAGGCAGTTTAGGCTATAAGATTATCCGCTCACAAAAAACTAACTTAAATATTTTTGTAAGTTATCAACATAAAGACCTGAATGATCATTACGCACAAGTCGGTGTCGATCAGCATAAAACCAGTGATAGTTTTCCCATCACTTTACGCTTCGACCGACGCGACGAATTACTGTCGGGCGGAATCAATTATGGATTAATCACTTGGACGCCGGGTACGCTGAATTTAAGTGGTTCGCAGTTAACGAACGACCAAGGCACCGCGCAATCCGACGGCTATTTTAATAAGCTCAATTTAGATTTAGTACGTATCCAAACTCTAGCGGATAATATTTCATTATACCTGCGCTACTCCCAACAATTCTCGGACAAGAACCTGGATTCTTCCGAACGGATGAGTACGGGTGGCGCTGACGGTGTTCGTGCCTACCCCATCGGTGAAGGCAGTGGCGATGAAGGTTGGTTAGCCCAAGTTGAGCTGCGCTATGTTATGGATGAATACGCTCCTTACATTTTTTATGATGCTGGTTCCACGCAGTTGAATCATAAACCCTGGGATACTAATTCCGACAAATCACGCACCGTCAGCGGCGCAGGTATTGGCATACGTTATAATTATTCGGATCAAAAGTGGTATGGTAATTTAGCAATCGCATGGCGAACCGATGGTGGAGCCCCCCAAAGCGATGTGGGTAATGGCGCCTACCGTATTATATTCTCGGCTTCACATACCTTCTAATATTTCTGGCTTCTACACTTGCCCTAGGTCGATTTTAGTCTTAGTATATAAGAGTGAAAAACATCTGGAAATGTTTCCTCATTCTTTGCCTTAGTTCTACGCTTAAGGCCCAGATGATTTCGGCTCCTGGAATCAACTTCTTCAAAGCAGAATACGGTCACACGTTTTCCTACACCGAGATCGGTCGTAGTTTCACGGGCTTTCGTTCGGTAGGTTTTGGCGGATACTCTTTTAATACCGGCGAGGGAAAAAGTATCGAAGCTGAGGTGGCTATCGTGAATCAGCTTTTAAAAAGGTGGAACGAGGAAGACTCACAGGCGAACATCGTGATCGGGGGTGGCGTGGGGCGAGGTCGATCTGGCAACCGTGAAGGCTGGGCAGGTACAGTATCATTCTTGGCCGACTGGGAAAACCGTCGCTGGCACATCATGCTCCAGGAGCAGGCAGTCTTCGTCCCCTCGGCCAGTCGCTTGGTAAGCACACTGATGGGTGGCTGGGCACCCTATTTAGCTGAGTACGATGAATGGGCTCCCTGGATTTACTACACCGTGCAACACGAGAACGGTGCAGGGGTTGGATTTGTACACGGACCCTCACTTGTGCTCATGCACCAAGACCTTTTACTTGAACTTAGAGTGATGCGTTCCAGTCATGGCTACCACGCCGAAGCGGGCATTCGCACACTCTTCTAAACTTATGAAAAAACTATTCGCGCTCATTATCACCAGTCTCTGTCTGATCTGTCAGGCAGACGACAAACTCCCTGCAGGCGTAAAACCTTACCCTCTCGATTATTGTGTCGTCTCCGATGAAAAACTTGGGTCGATGGGTAAACCCGTTGTTTTCATTTATGAGAATCAAGAAATCAAACTCTGCTGTAAGGAGTGTCGCGCTGAGTTTGATGCCAATCCTAAGAAGTTTTTAGAAAAAATTAATAATCCGAGCAAGGAGACCAAACCATCCGCTCCTGTCGCTGCACCCTCACAATCAGGTGTTGTAGTTCAATTAACCGTGGATGGATTAGTTTGTAACTTCTGCGCCAGTAATATCACGAAGACTTTCACCAAACTCCCTGAGGTTTCGGCTGTTTACGTTAATCTCTCTGCGAAGGCTGTTCTACTCCAATTAAAAGAAGGACAGAAACTCCCCGAAGACCAAACCAAACAAATTGTCACGGATGCGGGCTTTAATTTACGCGCGATTACGTATCCCAAAGATTCTTTCGAATCCGTTAAAGAGACGCTGAAAAAGAAAACTCCATGAACCGTTTCCAAACCTGGGTTCAGGCCTTAGGAGTTCCATTTCTGACCCTGTTCACTTCAGTATCTACACTGATCTGCTGTGCACTTCCGGCGCTCTTAGTTTCACTGGGACTCGGTGCCACTCTGGCCTCCACGCTTAATCGTTATCCACAACTCACGTGGATCTCCGAACATAAGCCTCTCGTGTTTAGTGTTTCAGGTATCTTGTTAGTTGTCGGCGGAGTATGGTTATGGTGGGCACGCAATCTTCCCTGCCCCGCTGACAAGAAATTAGCCGATGCGTGTATTCTCGGACGCAAAATCTCTTATTGGATTTATGGATTCTCCGTGGTGGTTTGGATCATTGGTTTTACCTTCGCGTTTTTGTTGGGGTAAGCGCACCCCAGGGGGCAGGTTAGCAAGTGGGCACGTTGGCAAGGGGTTGTGTCTGAAACCTATATTAAATAATTGAACGACGAAGTCGTTAAAAGACATCTCCCCTTGTCCCCATGTCACCTTGCCCACGTGTCCCCTAGATTTTTAAACTTCCTCTGGTCGGGCTGGTGAGATTCGAACTCACGACCTCTTGCACCCCATGCAAGCGCGCTACCAGGCTACGCTACAGCCCGAGCAAAGGAATGTTTGTTAAGCCGTGTGGGGGTGGAGTTGTCAATCTGACAAACCAGACCCTTTCTTTAACCTAATAGAAATTAGAGATTATCAATATCCGCCCTTAAGGCATCGGCTTTTTTACGCACGGCACTCTGTTCAGCGGGCGACATATTCGCTGCCTGCCTCACCGCCATCCCAATGCGCGGATTATTTAAAAATCGCTTCTGATGACGTAACCAAAAATCCCAATACAGTGCATTGAGCGGACAAGCTTTATCACCGTATCGGTCTTTGGGATCATACATGCAACCGGTGCAATAATTCGACATCTTGGAAACGTAACTGGCCGCACAACAATAAGGCTTCGTGGCTAAAAATCCTCCGTCTGCGTGTTGACTCATCCCAATCACATTCGGCAATTCAACCCATTGAAACGCATCGATATACACTCCTAAATACCACTTCTCAACTTCAGCAGGATTAATTCCCGCCGTTAAACAAAATGAACCAATCACCATCAAGCGCTGAATGTGATGCGCGTAGGCGGTGTCGAGCGACTGCCCCACGGAATGCTTCATACAATTCATCTTCACCTTACCCGTCCAAAACCAGGAAGGCAGAGATAACGTGTGCTCGAGGCCGTTGGATTTTTCGTAGTCGGGCATCTTCGCCCAATAGACTCCGCGGATGTATTCACGCCAGCCGATGATTTGACGAACAAAACCTTCCGTTGCAGCGAGTGGATAGGTGTCGGGATTTTTTAGATGCGCTTTAACTGCCGCCTGAGCTACCTCCAGTGGCGAAAGTAATTTAAAATTTAAAGCGAACGACAGACGTGAATGAAATAGCCGATCCGAATCGGTGTGCATGGCGTCTTCATAATCACCGAAATTCGGCAATCCCCTTTCAATAAAGGCCTTTAACTGAGCCAGCGCTTCAGCGCGATCTTGTGGCCATGGAAAATTATCCGCAGATGGATTGCCGAAAGTCTTCGCCCCACTCTTTTGAATCTCCGACCAAAGTGCTGAGTGGTCATGTGATAAATCCCACGACTTTACTAAGTTCGGTTTACCCTTCCATGGCTTACGATTGTCGTGATCGAAATTCCACTGGCCACCCAGCGGCTCACCATCGCTCTCCATCAGCATATCTGTACGTTGACGCATCCGACGATAATAAGATTCCATCACCCAACGCTTGGCGTCTTTCTGGAAGTGTTTAGCGACCCCACCACGCTCATCAATAAAGTGTTCCGAATTTACGCAGACCGATTCTAATCCTGAATCTTTGGCGAAAGACTTGAGCTCTTGGTCGAGTCGATATTCATCAGGCTCTTGATATTCAAAACGTGAGGCACCGACCTCTTTAATCACCTTCTTCAGATTCGAGGCAAAGTGATGTGTATTATCCTTATCGTTAATATGAAAGTACCTCACCTGATGGCCGGCTTTCTTCAACTGCTCCGCTAAGCGTCGCATGCCCGCAAAGATCGCGATTACTTTCTGGGCGTGGTGGAGGACGTAATCCGTTTCAGAACGCACCTCCATCAAGACATAGACTACATCGGGGCTTACTTTCTTAAACCAGGAGTGATTTAAATTCAGTTGGTCGCCTAAAATCAGTCGAACGGAAGTAGCCACGTCGTTATTAGACGTGGTTTAATTCCAAAAGCAAACCAGCGAACCGGTGTTTACTTAGGTCCGCCTGTGCGACGGGTACCTGGACGTCCGAAAGGACGGTACTTTCCTTGAGCGGCGCGGAAACCACCATGACGGCCACCTTGAGGACGGCCCGAGCGTTCGCTATTGTGAGCACCGGCACGAGGATCGCGTTCGCGTACGAAGTCATCGGGCTGACGGGCCGGAGCTTGTTGCGAGTAGTCGAAGTCTTTTAATTTACCGCAGTGTAAATGCTTACCAATGATTTTCTCGAGTCGACGAAGGTCGCCTTGATTTTCACGAGTGATAAAAGTAATTGCAGTGCCCTTCGCTTGAGCGCGACCGGTTCGACCGATACGGTGAACGTAGTCTTCGAGTTGATCAGGGAAGTCGAAATTAACGACATGCGTAATACCATCTACATCGATACCGCGTGAGGCGATATCGGTAGCGACGAGAACGCGAATCTCACCGTTCTTAAAAGCTTGGAGCGCACGTTGACGTTGAGCTTGTGAGCGATTGGCGTGAATGGCGGCACAATGAATTTTTTCGGCTTCGAGTTTACGACAGACGCGATCAGCGCCGTGTTTAGTACGCGCAAACACGAGGACCATCTTGAAGTTTTCTTCATCTTTAAGAAGTTGATTTAACATCACCTGCTTGAGGGATGAAGGGCATTCGTAAAGTAATTGGGTGACCGTTTCTGCAGGGTTGGAACGACGTCCGACCTCAATCAGTTTAGGAGACTTCTGGAACTGCTTAGTAAGGGTTTCAATTTCGCGGGAGAGAGTTGCCGAGAACATTAAGGTCTGACGCTCTTTAGGAAGTGCACGGACGATGGTGTTGATGGCGGGCAAGAAACCCATGTCCAACATACGGTCAGCTTCGTCGAGAACCAGACATTCAATCGCAGAAAAATCTCCGTGACCTTGGCTTCCGAGATCGAGCAAACGACCAGGCGTTGCGATTAAGAAGTCACAACCTTTACGCAGCGCAGCAATTTGCGGACGCTCGCTGACACCACCGTAGCAAGTCGCCACGGTTGCACCCGAGTAACGTGAATACGCCGCAACGTTTTCGGCAATCTGCACAACGAGCTCACGGGTAGGTGCGAGAATCAAGCAACGCACCTTGGCTTTGTGTGCGTTGGATTTTGTACGAACGAGACGAGTTAAAATAGGCAGAGTAAATGCAGCCGTTTTACCGGTACCCGTTTGGGCAATGCCGATGACATCCGTACCTTCTAAGATAACAGGGATGGTGGCCTTCTGAATTGGCGTAGGGTCGGTGTAACCTTGGTCGGCTACTGCTTTAAGAATGGAGGCGTCGAGCCCTAGTGATGCGAATGGCATTGAGGCAAAGTGAGTATGAGATTTAGAAAGTGCGAGATAATACGCTAAATCTTATCTTATAGGGAAATTGGGGTTTAGCGAATGGACATCGCTTAATTATGTAATCTTGCGAAATCGGGGTTTTATACTAGAAATTCAGCATTCCACTACCCCTATGAGTATTTTTACAAAAAAGAGTGTTACTGAATTACATCGTGATGCTGCTCTCACGGGAAATGATACACTCAAGCGATCACTGAGTGCCTACAATCTAGTGATGATTGGAATCGGTGGAATTATCGGTGCAGGTATCTTCGTACTTACCGGTCACGCCGCAGCTGATCACGCTGGACCTGCCGTCGTAATTTCTTTCGTCATCAGTGCAATTACCTGCGGCCTAGCCGGTCTCTGTTATTCCGAAATGGCTGCGGCCGTTCCCGTATCAGGCAGTGCGTACACTTATTCTTATGCGACGCTCGGAGAATTGATGGCCTGGATTATCGGTTGGGATTTAGTTTTAGAATATGGAGTCGGTGCTGTGACTGTTGCCGTAGGTTGGTCGGGATATCTTAATGGATTTCTTCAAGGATTCGGTTTAGCCATTCCTGCAGCCTGGGCTTCGGCCCCTGTAAATTGGGTGTTAGATGCAACTACGGGAGCCTATCATTTTGTCGGCACGGGAGCGGTGATCAATTTACCAGCCATGCTAGTCGTGGCAGCTGTGACGGCCATTCTCACGATTGGCATTGAAGAATCCGCACGCGTTAATGCAGCCTTCGTGGTTTTAAAAGTTACCATCATTGTCATCTTCATCGCCGTGGGACTTGGCCACGTGGCGCATTCTAATTGGGTGACCGTTAATAATCCTGCTGGTCTTTTCATTCCACCGCAGATGGGCGTCGGACAATTTGGCTGGGATGGAATTGTGCGTGCCTCGGGCGTCGTCTTCTTCGCCTACATTGGTTTCGATGCCGTATCGACAGCCGCGCAAGAATCTAAAAATCCACAACGCGACATGCCGATCGGAATTCTTGGATCACTCGTCATCTGCACCGTGCTTTATATTTTAGTAGCTTACGTTCTCACGGGGGTTGTGCCTTACGACCAACTCAACGTAGCGCAGCCGATTGCCAAAGGTATCGACGCCATGGGCCTACCTTGGCTCGCCCCTTTCATTAAATTCGGTGCTATTTTAGGCCTTAGTTCGGTGATTCTCGTTTTAATGCTAGGGCAGACCCGCGTCTTCTTCGCGATGTCTAAAGACGGCTTATTGCCCGTGAACTTCGGTAAAATTCACCCAAGCTTCCAAACTCCTGCACGTATTACCTTAGCGACGGGCATGATGGTGATGGTCGCTGCGGGACTGGCACCGATTGGACTCGTGGGCGAGCTTTGCAGTATCGGCACCCTCCTCGCCTTCGCCTTGGTTTGCATCGGCGTCATGGTACTTAGAAAAGTAAATCCCGAACTCCATCGCCCATTCCGCACACCCTTCATTTGGTTCGTCGGTCCAGCGGGTGCCGCCGCGTGTTTTTATCTTATGTACAGCTTGCCACTCGACACTTGGATTCGTCTCGGCGTCTGGATGGCCATCGGTTTAGTCATTTACTTCGTCTACGGAAAACGGAATGCTGAACTCGTTCGAAATAACAAAGCCCAATAATAATTTTATGAAATCAAATAAAAGTAAAATCACTCTCACCCTCATCGCGATCGCTTTAGCAATCTTTGCACTCACCCAGTGCCAATCCAAGGATGCCGCAGCACCGGCTGCTGCACCTGTCGAAACCAAAACAGTGGTGGCTGAAAAAGCACCTGAGCCTGCAACTTCCAAAGCAACTG
>CAIMFE010000121.1 GCA_903840235.1 uncultured Opitutia bacterium
ACGGGCGATGCTGCAACGCCTGCATTCCTCAATACCGCCGATCGTAATGTGACTGCGATTGCACCCGACGGCTGGAAAAAAATGTCGTCTTACCTTCTCAACGATGGCGCATTCAATGTGAACTCAACATCCGTCGAAGCATGGACCGCGCTGTACGGCTCGCTCAAAGGTCTTGGTCTAGGCACGGGCGCTACGAGCACCAGCAATGCACGTTTCCCACGAATCATCGGGCCAACTGGACAAGCTGTAACCCTAAACGATTTAAAGAAATCGAGTTACTGGAATGGATTCATTAATTTATCCGACAAACAAATTGTCGAACTCGCCAAAGCCACTGTTGCCGAAGTCAAAGCCCGTGCAAAGTTCTTCTACCGCACGGAACGCGATCAAGATTACACCCCGCTCACTCGTCGCTTCAGCGGATTCCCTGCCGCCCAAGAGCCAGCCACGCCGCTCTTAGGCATGTGCGAATTCATTAATCGCTTCCTCGGTCCAACCAAAAAGTTTAGCGCCGATATCACTTACTCGCTCTATCCATTACCCACCGCAGCAACATCAAACACGGGTGCCGCTTATCCTGATAATTTCCCAGCCCCCGCATCCACTGCCGCTGCTTGTCCCGATAAATATAAATGGATGATTCGTTCGGGCGTACTGGAATCGGCTATCGCTCGTGCCGATAAAACTTTAGGTAGTGATGCTCTAGCTTCCACTCCTACGAATGGAGCCATCATTGATCCAGCCGTAAGTCATAACTGGAAAAACAACGGCGCAACGAACGGTGGCAGCACGGGTATGCCGCCCGGCGTCTTCTGGAGAAACATCGAAATCCTCACCCCCGATGATAACACCAATCGCACCCACAATGGCTTCGGTGCAGCGGGCTGCTTATTCCAAGGCGACTTACTACAGGCACTCGGACCTCGCTTAGCAACTCGCTCGGACACCTTCACCATCCGTGCTTACGGTGAAGCGACCGATGACTCCGGAGCGAACGCCAATTGCGTTATCGAACTGGTGGTACAAAGAACCCCCGAGTACATCGATAACAAAACCCAACCGCACGAGCGCGTCGAAGACCTCAAGACTACGAATGTCTCCAAATCGATTAACTCCCTCCTCGGCCGACGATTCATTGTGATCTCGGCGCGCTGGTTATCTAAATCAGAAATCTAATTTTAAAACCCATGGAAGCACTGAACATACAAAATGTAAGAAAAGTTTTTAACTCACCGAGCACCGGCGAACACATCGCCCTGCAAGGCATCGACCTCACCATCCAAAAGGGTGAGCTCTTTTTCCTCCTCGGCGCCTCAGGCTGTGGCAAGACCACCCTGCTCCGTTGCATCGCTGGACTCGAACACCCCACTTCTGGAAAAATCTTCTTCGGCGATCGCGATGTCACCGGCCTCGCCCCTCACCTGCGTGAAGCCGCGATGGTCTTCCAAAGTTACGCCCTCTGGCCGCACATGTCCGTCGCACAAAACGTGGCCTTCGGACTCGAAGAACGCGGTGTGAAAAAAGAAGAAATCAAACAGCGCGTCGCTGAAGCCTTAGCCGGCGTTCGACTCAACAATCTCGACGACCGAGCCATCGACCAACTTTCGGGCGGACAACAACAACGCGTCGCCCTCGCCCGCGCTCTCGTGGTACGTCCACGTTGCTTACTGCTCGATGAACCTCTTTCGAATCTCGACGCTCAATTACGTATCGAAATGCGCCGTGAAATCCGTCGCATCGTCAAAGCCAACGGACTCACCGCCATCTACGTCACGCACGACCAAGAAGAAGCCCTCGCGATGGCGGATCGTATGGCGGTGCTA
>CAIMFE010000122.1 GCA_903840235.1 uncultured Opitutia bacterium
CGCCCTCCCCGCAGTTTTTATCTTACACAGGGGGTATGAGACTCATTGATGGCAATTTAATCGCCCAGGAGGTTCTCGCGGAAATCAAAGCGCGAGTGGCCCGGCTGGCGCCTGTCATTCCGCATGTGGCGTTCATTCGTGTCGGAGAAGATCCGGCCTCCGTCTCCTATGTAACCAAGAAACAAAAGACCGCTGCCGAAGTGGGTATGCAGGCTAGTATCAAAGTTTTTTCTGAGACTGTTACCCAAACTGAATTATTTAAGCACATCGACGAATTAAACGCCGATAAGTCTGTTCACGGTATTTTAATTCAAGCTCCGTTACCTAAACATTTATCGGAGACCGAAGTTTTTAACCGAGTCGCCTCGCATAAAGACGTCGATGGCTTCGGCACACTGAGTATCGGTAAATTAGTTCAAGAAATTCCGGGAGCCTTTGCTGCGTGTACTCCTGCTGGGGTGATTGAATTATTGAAACGCTCCAAAATCGAAACCACTGGTAAACATGCCGTGGTTATTGGTCGTTCTTTAATTGTTGGTAAGCCCGCTGCGATTTTGCTTATTTCCAAGGCCTGCAATTGCACAGTCACCATCACCCATTCGCAGACCAAAGATTTACCTGCGATTGTTCGTCAGGCCGACATCGTGATTGCGGCGATCGGTAAGCCCAAGTTTATTACGGCTGATATGATTAAGCCGGGTGCGGTGGTCATTGATGTCGGCATTAATCGTGTCGCGGATGCGTCCAAGAAAAATGGTTATGCCATTATTGGAGATGTTGATTTTGAAAATGTATCTAAAGTAAGCAGTGCAATCAGTCCGGTGCCTGGCGGTGTCGGTCCCATGACTGTGGCGATGCTTATGAAGAATACTTTGGACGCCTGTGAGCGTGCGAACGGACGTGGTTGATTCATCCACCCCTCCCCCACTACCCCGCCCACCTGCGGGATTTGGCTGGCGAACCTTAGCGTGCTTGGCCGACATCATTCCGCTCATTATTCTTGGGCTTTTTTTATCGGGCCACGTGGCTAATACCGAAGAATTAGCGGCTCGGGAACGCGCCGATGCTTTTTATACTAAAATTAAGAATCAATATGTGAAAGTGATTCAGCATCCATCGGTCCAAGAGCAGAACAAACTCATGCAGATGGCCGAACATCCCGATGAAAAAGATATGGAAGCCGTGGCCATTGCGCTCACGCAAATGGGTGAAATTTGTTTTCTCGTGATGTGGCTCGGTTTGGCCTTACAAGAAATTTTTGTTGGGGGTCAGACAATTGGTAAACGCATCTTCAATTTACGGGTGGTCGATTTTTACACACAAGAGGCACCGGGCGTTCTTTCGTGTTTACTACGCTCCGCTTGGAAAGCGGCGTTCATCAATCTCTTTAATCCGTTCACTTCGATTCTTGGCATCATCAATTTTCACGTACCACTCTTCCGTAAAGACCGTCGTGCATGGCACGATATGTTTACGCGAAGCTACGTGATTGATTTACGGAAGCGCTAATTTGCTCCAATAAAAAACCCCGGCGAACCGGGGTTTTTATTTAGGTCAGTCGAAGTGATTATCCTTCGCCGCCTTCGTTGTCACCACCGCGTTCGCGGAAGGGACGACGTGGGCGCTCAGGGCGATCAAAGGCGGGCTTAGGAGCAGGCGTGTATTCACGGCCTTCTTTTTCAGCAATCGCGGCACGACGGGAAAGACGTACGCGACCTTTGTCATCAATGCCAACGCACTTCACGATGATTTCATCTCCGAGTTTAACGATGTCTTCGACGCGGTTAACGCGGAAGTCAGCGAGTTCAGAAATGTGGACGAGGCCTTCTTGACCAGGGAGACATTCAACGAATGCACCGAACTCCTTCACCGAACGAACAATACCTTTGTAGGTCTTTTCTAATTCGATTTGAGCGGAGATGAGGTTAACTTCGTTGATCGCACGAGCGAGTTTTTCGCCGTCGGTCGCAAAGATTGTGACCCAACCAGAATCGTCTTGGTCGATGTCTAATTGGCAACCGGTGTACTCGGTGATGCGCTTGATATTCTTACCACCAGGACCGATGAGGGCACCGATCTTGTCAGAAGGAATCTTCATGCGATGAGTGCGAGGAGCACAGGACTTCAATTCAACACGGGATTTAGGCATCGTACCTTCCATCACGGTGAGAATTTGGTCACGGGTGACCTTGTTCTGCATGATGGCTTCGGTAGCGATGTCGAAAGGCAGACCGTGGATCTTAAGATCGAGCTGGAAACCAGTGATACCTTCGCGAGTACCACAGATTTTGAAGTCCATATCGCCGTAGTGATCTTCGGCACCAATGATGTCGGTAAGCACGCGGTGCTTAACCACTTTACCGTCTTTCTCTTCGGTGACTAAACCACAAGAGATACCGGCAACAGGAGCCTTGATAGGAACGCCTGCATCCATGAGAGCTAAAGTACCACCGCAAACAGAAGCCATGGAAGTTGAACCATTGGACTCCATGATTTCGGAGACTAAGCGGATGGAGTATGGGAAGTCTTGTTCGGAAGGCAGAATCGAGAGCAGGGAGCGCTCAGCGAGATTACCGTGACCGGTCTCACGACGGCTGGTCATACCAAAACGTCCGGTCTCACCGACTGAGAATGGAGGGAAGTTATAGTGCAGAAGGAATGACTTCGATTTTGCACCGCCGGTGATGGCGTCCACTTCTTGAGCATCTTTCGATGTTCCGAGTGTTGCTAAAACGAGACCTTGAGTTTCGCCACGTTGGAAAATAGCGGAACCGTGAACGCGAGGTAAGACGTCGACCTGACAAGAGATAGGACGAAGATCTTTAGTACCACGGCCATCAGCGCGCTGACCTTTTTCGATGATAGCGGAGCGATAAACTTTCTCTTGGAGTTTTTCGAAAGCCATTTTGATTTGGCGTCCGTCAAAACCTTCACCGAGTTCGGCTTGGCAGGCAGCTTTCGCTTTTTCAACGACTGCTTTAACCGCGTCACCACGGTCTTTCTTGGAAGCCAAGAAAATTGCTTTTTGTAATTGGTCACCTTCGCCTGCGGTGCGTTCACAAATGGCGAGGGCTTTAGGCTCACAAACAACGAGCGGGAAAGTCTTCTTCTTTTTACCACAAAGCGCAGCCAATTTACGTTGGGCGGCGATAATGGGTTGGATAGCTTGGTGAGCAAAGGCGAGTGCTGCGATGAAATCAGCTTCAGGAATTTGATCAGCTGAACCTTCGATCATCATCATGTCGCGCTCATTGCCGACGTAGATTAAATCGAGGTCAGAAGCGAATTGTTCTTCGTGAGTTGGATTAACGACGAACTTACCTTCAACGCGACCTAAGCGGATACAACCGATAGGACCGTTCCAAGGAATGTCAGAACAAAGTAAGGCGGCAGATGCAGCGTTTACCATTAAGACATCGGGCTCGTTCACGAGGTCAGCCGAAAGCAGTAAGCCAATGACTTGAACTTCGTTTAAGAAACCTTCAGGGAAGAGAGGACGGAGAGGACGGTCGCAAAGACGTGAGGTTAAGATTTCTTTGTCGGAAGGTTTACCTTCGCGGCGGAAATAACCACCGGGGAAGCGGCCAGCGGCAGCGAATTTTTCGCGGTAGTCTACGGTGAGCGGGAAAAAGTCTTGGTCGGGTGAACGCAATTCTTCGGCGGCGGTAGCAGAAACGAAGACCGTAGTCTCGCCTTTGCTGATCGTCACAGAGCCATTAGCGAGACGTGCTAAGGAACCTGTGCTGATGGTGATACCGAGTTCGTCGATAGTCACGGAGTGTTGTTGTTTCATATTTTTTATTTGGTTTTTGTGCTGAACGGGATTGCCCAGCGGGTTTTTGTTTTGTGGTGGTGAAATACAACGTCCCAGCATGGGCTGGGACGTGCGTGGTAACTCAGCGCTGTGCGCCTAAATTACTTACGCAGGTTGAGTTTAACGATGAGGGCGTTGTAACGATCCAGATCGCTCGACTTTAAATAATTGAGCAGCTTACGACGGCGGTTGGTCAGCATGATGAGACCGCGACGTGAGTGGAAGTCCTTGCGGTGATCGCGCAAGTGCTCGGTGAGGTGGTTAATGCGAGCAGAGATGATAGCGACTTGGACTTCAGGTGAGCCCGTGTCTTTAGCATCCTTCTGATTGCCTTTGATGATTTCCGTCTTGTTGATTGCCATAGGTGTGGTGAGTTTTGGTTTTGTTTTTTTGACCGACTTGGGAGAAATTCCCGAGGACCCGCCGAATGGCCGGTACCTCCGTCTGGAAAGAGCTTTCGCTCTCCGGCCAGCGTGAGAAGGGCTCCGCCCCTCTCCCTAACGAAGTTAAGCCAAAATTCGTGACAGGTTGGACCCAACAATGCAAGCCGTATTTAGGCGTTAATTATGGATAAATGAGTGTAAAATTAGGCTAAAACTGAGGCATCCTTGAAGATTAGCCCGTTGACTCTCCGTGCTACCCCTTTGAAATCGGCTTATGGATAATGGATCAACCGATAAACCGAGTTTAACGAGTGCCGAACGCAGCAAGTTGCGTGGGCTAGCTCAAACCCTGGACCCTAAAGTCTTTGTCGGAAAATTGGGCGTCAATGACGGTATCGCTAAACTTCTCGATGATGCCTTCAAAAATGCTGACCTCGTTAAAGTACGTTTCAATGCCGAGCGCGATGTCATGGAGCAACAAGCTCAATCCCTCGCCCGACTCACACATAGTGAAGTCATTGGTTCAGTCGGCCGTACCGCGACATTTTTCAAATTAGGTACAAGCGAAGAATAAAAATGGACGCTGCGCTTTTCCAGAAGCAATTCGACGACCTCGTTCAAGAAGCAGAAAAAGCGCTGCGTTCTCTTACACCTTCAGCAACGACTACGCCGGCGCGTTTACACGAGGCCATGCGCTACTCGCTCGATGCGGGTGGCAAACGTTTGCGTCCAGTACTCTGTTTGGCCGCGGCTAAGGCGTTTCGTGCGGATGCAGATGCCCGACACGCAGCGACAGCCATAGAGTGCATTCATACCTATTCACTCATCCATGACGACTTACCCTGCATGGATAATTCGGACTTACGACGCGGAAAACCTTCGTGCCATAAGAAATTCGATGAAGCCATTGCCCTACTCGCCGGCGATGCACTCATCCCTTTAGCGTTTAAACTTTTAACTCAAGGCTACTCTGATAATCCTGCCCTCGTGCAAGAACTCGTGGGCGAACTGGCGGAGGCCTCAGGATCGACCTTACTCGTGGGTGGTCAATCTGAGGACATGAATACCGGCGATAAGAAAAATCAGGCCGAGAAACTTGAATTAATTTTACGTGGGAAAACTGCGGCGATGTTAACCGTCTCATTGACAATGGGTGCACGCATTGGCGGAGCTTCCATCAAAGACATCGAACATTTTAGATTAGCGGGTCAACAAGCCGGCATCGCTTTTCAATTGGTTGACGACTTGTTAGACACTCAAGGAACCACGGCCAGCTTAGGCAAACCCGTGGGAGCGGATAAA
>CAIMFE010000123.1 GCA_903840235.1 uncultured Opitutia bacterium
AAACAAGCGGCAAAAGATAAAAATATTACTGGCATCTTAATTGCCGGTGAAACCGATGCGGGGCTAGTGCAACTGAACGAACTCCGCCAAGCGATCAACGAGTTTAAAAAATCGAAAAAACCGGTAATCGCTTGGATTGAAAACGGGTCGCAGCAGGAATACTATTTAGCGAGTGTCGCGGACAAAATTTATGCCCACCCTGCGGGAGAGGTTGAATTTAAAGGACTCGCACGCTACAGCCCGTATATCGGAGAAACCTTAAAATCGCTTGGCGTGGGCGTACAAGTAACCAAGGTGGGTAAATATAAGTCTGCGGTAGATCCATTTTTAAGCGATAAAATGAGCGAGTCAGATCGTGAACAAACAGAGTTGTTGCTCGGCGGAGCTTGGAAAAGAATCGTAGCCGATGTAAGTGAATCGAGAAAAATATCAAGTATCAGTCTCAATCGTATCGCTAATTCAGGCGGAATTTTCACCAACGCTTGGGCCCATAAAATAAAGCTGGTCGATGAACTTTGTCAGCGCGATCAGCTGGTAACTAAAATTTGGTCGCTCGGCGCAGCTGCTGATGACAACGGTCAATCCTTCCGACAAATTTCGCTTACTAAATATGCCAGTAAGGTTAATTTTTCATCGGGTGATGGCAAAATTGCGGTGATTTATGCCGAAGGCGAAATCGTCGATGGCTGGGGCGATAACTACAACGTAGGTGGCGATCGACTCGCGAGAAATTTACGCGATTTACGCGGGGACAAATCCATCAAAGCGGTCGTGCTGAGAATTAACAGTCCAGGGGGCTCAGCCTTTGCGAGTGATATCGTCGCCCGCGAAGTGGGCCTGCTAAAGCAAAAAGGGATTCCTGTGGTGGTATCGATGGGAGATGTTGCTGCTAGCGGCGGCTACTACATCGCTGCGCGAGGAAATAAAATCATTGCGAATCCTGTCACTATTACGGGATCCATTGGTGTCTTTGGGCTGCATTTCAATTATCAGGAATTAGCTAAGAAAATTAACCTCGGGACAGATGGGGTGAAAACTTCGCGTTACTCGGACTTATTTTCCAGTCATCGAGCAGCGACGGCCGAAGAGATGACGATTGTTCAAAAAATGGTCGACGGCGTTTATGAAGATTTTCTAAACGTGGTATCCGAAGGTCGAAAAATAGAACCCGCCCAAGTCCATGAAATTGCCCAAGGTCGCGTTTGGCTTGGAGTGAACGCCAAAGAAGTGGGGCTCGTTGATAAGATGGGCGGATTGCTGGATGCGATCAATCTCGCCAAGGAATTAGCTAAAAAACCAGACGCGGCGATTATTCAAGTACCCTCACTCCACTCAGGTCGCGAAAATATTTTACAGAAATTATTATCCGAAGAAGAAAACGAAAACCCAGTCTTCGTCCGAGCGAAGCTTAATGACCCGGCGCTGCGAATCTTAAAAGCGCACATGAACTTTTTGAATCGCGTGGGAAATCTAAACGACCCCAAAGGTGTTTATCTACGCTGCCCGGTAGAGATTGAAGTACGCTAATTACTGAGCCGGAGTAGCGGCTTTAGGCATTTGCGCCTTAGCCTCAGGCATCCATTTGTTTAACTGCTTAATCCGAGTTTCATCCGCGGGGTGAGTGGAGAAAAATTCAGGGGGCTTGGTGCCAGAAATTTTTGAAAAGCGTCCCCAGAATGCTGGAGCTGCTTCAGGGTTGTACCCTGCCCTTGCCATGAAAAGTAAACCCAGATGATCGGATTCGGATTCATGTTCGCGGCTAAAAGGTAGAAGTACGCCGAATTGTGCACCGAGACCAAAGCCCGTCATCCAAGCCTGACGAGTGTGTGCTGATTTATTCTTAGTCGCCTCGTCCACAATCAAGGCACCCGCGGCAACTAATAAACCCTGTGAGATTCGCTCATTGCTGTGTTGATTTAAAACGTGCGCCACTTCGTGTCCCAAAATAACCGCAATATCATCATCGGTGGGAGCGTAGGGAAACATACCAACGTTGAAGCCGATTTTTCCGCCTGGCATGGCGAAAGCATTGGGTGACTTATCATCGATGATAGCAAATTCCCATTTATTGGCAGGCGGTAAGATTTTATTTTTATCTTCTTTTCGGGCGACCGTAACAATGGCTAAGCCAATTTTTTTAACCTTCTCGAGCCGAGGATCGTTAGGAATTTTTTTCATTTTTGCGAACTCCGTAGATGCCATGGCCGACACCTCAGAGTTACTAACCATGAGTAGCTGACTACGACCCGTACCGGGTGCGGTCTGACATCCCGTGAAGACTATCGGCAGCAGAAGAAATAACCAAACTCGATTCATCATTAAACCTTCGGATTGTCTTCAGGGTTTTCGGTTGAGGCAACCGAGTCTTCATCATCCTTGGCAGCAGCACCCGCGGCGGCGTTATAATACTTCTCGTAGCTAGCATCGAAGCTATCCGTATAAACAGAAGCCATGCGCATAGACATACGGTTAAGCACGGCGCCTAAAATAGGCACGCCTACTTCACGGAGTCGGGTAATACATTCAGCAACATTACGAGTGGATACGAAATTATAGCGAACCACGTAGATAACACCATCAACGTTGGGAATCAGATTGAGGGCATCGGACACGGCACCAATCGGAGGTGAGTCGATAAAAATACGATCATATCGAGAACGCATGGACGTTAACATTTCGATAAACTTCGCACTACCGATAACCTGCGTTGGATTCCGGCAGCTCATACCCACAGGTAAAACATCTAAATTAGGTGCTACATTTTTAACGATGGATTCATCGATAGTGGATTCATCATTAAACCAACGAGAAATACCTTCCGTACCAGTTAGACCCAGCGAAGGTCCGACGTTCGGAAGTCGTAAGTCGGCATCAATGACCAAAACTCTTTCGCCGTGTTGAGAGAAACCGAGAGCTAAATTAGTGGCGACGAAGGTCTTACCTTCACTGGGGCGTGTTGAGGTGATTAAAAACACGTGGCTAGACATTGATGCGGGATTAACGCGCATGGACGAATAGATGGTGCGGATGGCCTCAACGGCGACGACGTCCTTTTCATGTAACGCCAACAGTGCACGTTCAGGTCCAACGGACTTTGCTATCTGCGGAATCGTTCCTAAAATAGGGAGACCTAAGGCGACTTCGACTTCTTTGGGTGATTTTATCCGGTCATCAAATGTACCGAGTAAAATAATAAGACCTAAACCAAAAATAGTCCCCATGACTAAACCAAGTATAGCGTTCAGATAAAAGTTTTTGTTGGTGGGGCGATCGGCAACCGAGGGACTGTCTAAGACTTTAATGGAGGTAGTGGTACCAGTCGTCGATGAACGGATTTTAGCTTCTTCGAAGCTTTGTTTTTG
>CAIMFE010000124.1 GCA_903840235.1 uncultured Opitutia bacterium
ATTAAATTAACGGCCGAGAATCATTTCCTCCCCGATTTAAAATCAATCCCAGCTGACGTTTTAGCTAAAGCCAAAGTATTAGTTTTAAATTACCCGAATAATCCGACCGGCGCCTGTGCGACTCTGAAGTTCTACGAAGAGGTCGTCGCTTTTGCGAAGAAGCATAATCTGATTGTGATTCAAGATGCTGCTTACGGTTCGCTTCACTTTGGCACTGAGCAGGTTTCAATTTTACAAGTGCCTGGCGCTAAAGATGTCGCCGTTGAACTTCACTCACTTTCTAAGAGTCACAACATGACTGGCTGGCGCATTGGTTTCGTCGCTGGCAACTCACTCATCGTGCGTGCTTATGGTGACGTGAAAGATAATTCTGACTCCGGTCAGTTCTTAGGAATTCAAAAAGCTGGTGTTGCTGGTCTCGATGATGTTTCGATTCCTCGTGCGATCGCTGCTAAATATTCTCGTCGTATGGATAAGCTCGTGGGCGTTTTAGCAAAGCTCGGTTTCCAAGTGCGTAAACCGGGTGCTGGATTCTTCTTATACATGCCCGCACCTAAATCTGCCACTGGTCCAACTGGCACTGTTCAATTTGATTCGGGCGAAGCTTTTTCTCAGTGGATGATTTCTGAACATTTGATTTCCACCGTACCTTGGGATGATTGCGGATCCTTCGTTCGTTTCTCCGTGACGTTTGTTTCGGAAAAAGGTGAAGCGGGTGAGGCCGAGGTGATTGCCGAGGTCGAACGTCGCTTAACCCCCTGGAAATTCAATTTCTAAGAGATTTTCGCTAGTTTCTGTCGGATTGACAGGGGCGGGGTTAATTGGTCAGATTAACTTTCTAGTTTATGGCCTGATAGCTCAGTTGGTAGAGCAGGCGCCTGAAGAGCGCCGTGTCGTTGGTTCGATTCCGACTCAGGCCACCACTTTAAGAAACCCGTTTGAAACCTCAGACGGGTTATCTTTTGAAGAGTAAACGGAGGAGGTGAAATCTTTCGCCGTGATCCAGCGGTGGCACAAAAGAATTATCAACGCCGTGGTTAATTAAAGTAATCCGTTTAGCTTCCTTACTTACTTTATCACCCTTGGTCGTTTCTTCTACCCATTCTGCCTTAACGATACCGAAGGGGATAGATTCATTGCGCCAGACAGTTCCCTCGATTTTGATGACCTGGTTTTTTACGAAGGGTGGATTTATATTAGTAGTACAAACCATATGCAATTTTTTGCATTCATAAGTTTTATTTTGGAAATCTAAGCGTTCAGTTTTTTTATCATCTACTAAAGTATTTTCCGTGGAGTAGCCCGCCGTCTTCGCAAGGAATTTAACATCTTCGGGCAGCATATACCATGGACCCGTTTTAGGATTCGAAAATAGAATTTCGGCAGAGGACTCCAGTAATTTATTGGCGCCTTCACGATCTAGGTCCTTGGGTACTAAAAATCTTAAAGGGGCTTTTTCGCGTGACCCCAGCCAGGCCACGGGTTCGATGTTTAACCAAATGTAAGCTTTGCCATTTACTTCGCCGGCTGCCCAAACGGAGAGTTTTATTTCAGGTACTTTATCCGTCGAAGGCACATCCGTGCGTGCTATTTCGTAAGTCGCCCACGAGCCTGCGGGTGGGAGATTTTCTGCAAAAATATTCCATTGGGCTTGGGCGTGCGTGCAGAGTCCGAGGGCGAGCCAGAGCCACCATTTTTTCGCTAGTTTCACTTTTCGACCCTAAATTGCTCATTTTACCCTGTCGAGTGCCTATCTTTTGCCTTTGTCTTTGACTCAATGTAAGGGCTTAATTTTAGTTAAATCTCTGCTATGGAATGCACGATACAGTCATCGACGAATCCGACCTTGAGTGGTCGTGCCTTAATTCCTGCGATTATTATTATCGGGCGATAAGTCCGCGAACGGATCGCAGCAGCGAATTCCCGTTCCGCGGCAAATCGGAGCGGCGGTCTATCTTTTAACTCAACCCAACATTTACAACTAACATGGCTCGAAAAATCGAAATCTATGACACTACACTCCGCGACGGATCGCAGGGGCTGGGTATCCATTTCTCGGTGGCTGATAAATTGCGCGTAGCTCAGGAGCTTGAACGTTTCGGCGTAACTTATATCGAGGGCGGCTGGCCGGGTTCCAATCCTCGCGATATCGAATTTTTTGCGGAAGCCCGAAAACTAAAATTTAAGAAAGCGAAACTCGCAGCCTTTGGATCTACTCGCAAAAAAGGTGTTCGTGCGGCTGAAGATGCTCAAGTTAAAGGCTTACTCGAAGTGCATACTCCGGTGGTTACTATTTATGGTAAGACATCGGCCCTGCACGTTCGTGAGGTTTTACGCTGCACGCCCGAAGAAAATTTAGCGATGATTGCGGATACTATCGCTTATTTGAAGTCGCACGGCCGTGAAGTTATTTACGATTGTGAACACGCCATCGACGGATGGAAGGAAGACCCTCAATACGCACTGGCTTGCTTTAAGGCGGCGGCGGATGCGGGCGCCTCACGGATTGTTTTATGTGACACTAATGGTGGATCTTTACCTGATGAAGTCGCTGCCTGCACACGTGCGGCGATGTCTGCCGTAAAGGCTGCGATAGGCATACACACGCACGATGACTCCGGATTGGCTTTGGCGAACGCTTTAGCCTCACTCGACGCAGGTGCGATGCATGTGCAAGGCACGATGAATGGTATCGGCGAACGTACAGGTAATTGTGATTTAACTGCGGTGATACCGGTTGCTCAAATCAAACGCGGCTGGAGTTGTGTTCCAGCGAGTTCATTACGGCGCCTCACTGAACTTTCTCGTTTTATCGATGGTGTAACCAATCAGGCACCTGATCCTCGTCGCCCTTGGGTGGGTGCGGCAGCGTTTGCGCATAAAGGTGGAACGCACGTGGATGCGGTTAGAAAATTTTCGGCAGCTTATGAACACGTCGACCCCGCGACCGTTGGAAACGCGCGTGATGTCTTGGTGAGCGATCAGTCGGGTCGCAGTAATTTATTAATGAAGGCGGCCGAGTTAGGAATCGAATTAGATAAAGATGCACCCTCCACCAAAGCAGCTTTAGAAGAGTTGAAGAAACTCGAACACCAAGGTTGGAGTTTCGAAGATGCTGATGCGTCGCTGGTTTTATTACTTCGCCGTCATTTAGGTAAGACTGCAGTGGTGCCATTTGAAGTCGTGAATTATAATGTATCGATCCAAGGTGGGAATAAGTCGGCTTCGTGCGAGGCCACCATCCGCACGCGCGTTGATGGAAAAGAGTCTTTGACCGTCGCGGATGGAGAAGGTCCCGTGCATGCTTTAGACCAAGCATTACGTAAGGCTCTCGTTAAAGCATTTCCTAAACTAAAAAAAGTTCATCTCGCAGATTACAAAGTTCGCGTACTGGCGGGCCAAGATGGCACTTCGGCGAAGACGCGCGTCGTGGTGCGCTCGACCGATGGCAAAAAATCCTGGGGCACCGTGGGCGTCAGTGCTAACTTGGTTGAAGCCTCTCTGCGGGCGATTGTTGAAGGCTACGCTCATGCCTTAGTTTAATTAATGAAGCCCCTATCGATTATTTTTCTGATGGCTTTAACTGTCTGTATGCAGGCAGCTAATTCGGTGGAATCTGTGCGCGTGGTTTCACCGCGTGTTCAATTAGCGACGAAGCTACAAATCCGTGATGTGAATGCGGATAAAACGATAGAGCCTAAATTAATTAATCGTCTTAAAGAACAAGATGAGCGCGCGGATCATCCAGTAGGCACCAAAAATTTTATTCAACGCTTCAACGATTTTTCCTTTTTGGAAAAAAGTCGGAAAGAGAAACTCGATGTCTATCTTCCCAGTGGTGAATGGAAAAATAATCGTCCCGCCGTATTATTTATCCACGGGGGTGGTTTTAAAGGAGGCGATAAGGCTGAGTTTCGCAGTGCGAGTGTGTGTGCAGATTTAGCACGAGTGGGCTATGTTGCCGTCAGTTGTAACTATATTTTATCCACCAAAGATAAGCCAGGAGTCTGGCCGCAGAATATTGCCGACTGTCGCGAGGCGGTAAGGTGGATGCGACAAAACGCTGGAGACTTGGGTATTGATCCCCAACGCATTGCCGTAGCTGGTGGTTCGGCCGGAGGTTACTTGGCGCTGATGGTTGGATTGACGGAGGAAAAACCTGAACTCGGTGGTAATCCTAATGCTAAAATCTCTTCCAAGGTTTCTGCTATCATTGATATGTATGGTGTAACTGGCAGTGGAAAGTATGCGAAAGATATGCTCGTTGATTTCGGGGCAGACACCGACAGAGTTTTTAGTCCATTAGGCCATGTTACTACCAAAAGTGTACCGGTGTTGATCTTACACGGTAATGCGGATAAGACTGTGGATATTAAAGAGTCTAAGAACTTAGAAGAAGCGTTGATTAAAAATAAAGTAGATTACAATTTTGTAGAGGTTGAAGAAGGTGAGCATACTTTTGATCTTCATCCTAAAGGGAAGGGTTGGAAGCTCTCAGGAACTTTTAAAGGTCAACCCGAGTCTCGTACCAGCAATGACCCCGATATTAAGGCTGTTGTTGTTGAGTTTTTGGAACGCACCGTCGGGAAGTAATTTTTAAAAAATCTTTACAATAGTGAAACCTAAGCGAAAGTTTGGGGTTCATTTGTTATATGAATGCATTGGTTTGTTTAATCCTTCTTAACTTTCTCTGGGTAGCGCCCTTGTTTGGGTACACCAGACAGGGAAATCCTGGCCCTTGGGGTGAACTCGTGGTCTCAAATATTTATTTGGAAGCGCCTGACTCGGTTATTGAAATTGTGGGCAAACCAGACCCAGTACCTCGTTGGACTTTTCCTGGTTTGTCCGCGAGTATGGTTAAGGACCTATTAATCCAATCGGGGGTCGATCTCGCTTTAGTTGAGCGTCTTACTTCATCCACTCAGTTGAAGACCAGTGGCGCCGAGATTGTTGTTTATCCCAAGTTGGAAGACTTATTGCAAATTAAGGGAGCTGTCCGAGATAAACTTTATAGCGAAATTTCTAAATATTCGCAGAACGACTATTACACTGACCCCGTATTTATTTTATCGGGTGACGTGGAAGAATGGTTGGCCGAAGCGACGCTGAATGCGAATCAGAAGGACGTGATTAGACAGTTGGTTTGGCACCGCGGAAATGCATTAGTGTTTAGCAATGTTGGGGTTTTACTCAGTTATGCCCAGAATGGGGAAGAAATTAAAAATACCCTCCGAGCGATTACCCGTTGTATGTCCTTAGTAGTTAGTAAGAAGTTTCCACTTAAGCAGGACCAGCGCGAAACCTTCTTGCGTTATTGGATTAGCAATCAGCCAGAGTCTCCACGGATGACTTTTATTAAGGCTATCAGTCGAGAGACTGATATTAACGACACCGTAGATGTCATGCACTTCCTTCCCGTCATTATGCGGGAAAAACTTTATACATTTCCCTCGCTTAGAGACGGCGTGAAAGGTCGCTTGCCTGACTGTCACTGGACCTCGCTCAACTTTTTTAATCTCACCCCCCGCGATTATTATCGGAGCACTTCATTGGCAGCCATTCAGCTAACCCAGGCCTATAATCAAGTGTCTGGTCCTTATCAGTTTGGCGACGTCTTGTGCTACACCGATAACGGCGATGGATTACACACCTGTGTTTATATTGCCGATAATATCGTACTCACTAAAAACGGGGAAAATATTTTAGCCCCTTGGGTCTTACTCACCATTGAGGATGTTTCTAAGATTTATAAGCGCAGTCCGACTACTCAAATTCAGGCTTATCGCTTAAAGTAAGTCCGCTGTCCCCGACAGGAATCGAACCTGTATCCTCGGTTTAGGAAACCAATGTTCTATCCGTTGAACTACGGGAACGCGGACTAGGTTTTTAGGGGGTTTATAACCTCCGAGCAAGCCCTCATCATTTGACATTTACCGAGATTTTTCTAGTTCTATCTCCATGTCCTTATATTTATCCGCAGCCAGCACCCCGTTGTTAATCCCTGGGTGGGCCTGGGTGGGCTTCATCCTTTTTATCTGTGCGATGTTGGCCTTGGACTTGGGTGTCTTCAGTCGTAAAGAAGAAGCCCCTACATTTAAGAAGGCAATCGCATGGAGTACTGTTTGGATTTCTTTGGCCATTGCCTTTTCTTTTTTACTTTCCTTCTGGCATGGATCCGAGACCGCTGAGTTATTTATCGGCGGATACATCCTGGAGCTGGCACTCTCGGTGGATAATTTATTCATCTTCGTATTGGTTTTTGCCCACTTTAAAATTCCTACTCAATATCAGCACCGCGTTTTATTTTGGGGAATTTTAGGGGCTGTCATCATGCGCGCGTTATTTATTATTGTCGGCGTAGCGGCGGTGGATCGTTTCACGATACTCTTACCCTTGTTCGGGTTATTTTTAGTGTTCACTGGTTTTAAATTAATTTTCACCAAGGATGAAGAGGGCGGCAAGGGTGTGGCTGAGGGATTCGTCGTCCGTATGATAAGAAAATTAGTCCCCTTAACTCCTGAGCTCCATGGTAAGGCTTTTTATATTACACAAAACGGTCGGAGATATTTCACCCCATTGTTTGTTGTCCTGATCATCGTGGAGTGTACGGATTTAATTTTTGCCATAGATTCCATTCCAGCCGTGCTCGGCATCCTGCCTCCTGATATGTCCGTGGAGGAACGTCGCTTTATTGCCTTCACGTCCAATATTTTCGCTATTATGGGCCTGCGCTCTCTGTATTTTGCTATCTCGGGCTTCATGGAATACTTCCGTTTTCTCAAACCTGCGCTCGCCTTCATTTTAGTCTTTATTGGGGTAAAAATGATACTTCCCTGGGCTGCCACTTTAAGTATGACGGAGGGAATGGTCACCAGTTGGATGCCTGCTTCCTTTATCACTGGCGGCAAGGTGCATATCCCGACCCAAGTTTCGTTAATGATTATTAGTATCGCCCTCATCTTAGGAGTGGTGGCCTCAATCATTTTCCCGAAACGTAAATAAGTCAGTTTGGTATTTCCTCCGGCGGGCGACTGGCTCAGTCTATTGAGGTGTTTAGTGCCCGCTACAAAACCTATTTTCCACACCTCAAGGGAAGTCGCACCCTGCTGGTTTTAGCTTTATTGTTTGGTGCCGTTTACGCCTCAGCTAATGCCATTGGATTACCCTTTCTCGTCGGGAAAGTCCTCCCCACAGTTTTTGGTGATGAAGTTCAACGGGCGGCTCCACTCCTCGTGCTACCCCAATGGTTAGGTGGTGCATCGTATTATTTACCTAAAGAGTATGCGGTGACCTTCGCCGTCGCCTTTCTTCCCGGGATTTTCATCATTCGCGGCAGCGCGGAATTTTGTTCTAGTTTTTTCCTAAATTTAGCCGGACTTCGCGTGGTCGAATCGGTGCGCCGGACGGTTTTCGAGAAATTGCAAAAAATGCATCTCGGATTTTTCGGAAAAATCCCCGTGGGTGATTTACTCCAAAGAGTGATCAATGACGCTAACTCAGTGCGCATGGTGTTGGTTGATGTTTCCAACGATATTTTAATTCAACCGCTGACAATGCTCTTTGCCGTGGGCTATGTCGTCTGGCTTTGTTTATCGAAGCCCAATGGAGTATTGTTTTTAGCCTGCTTGGTGGTGGTGCCGTTTGCCGTCTTTGCGGTTCGAGCTATTGGCCGGGCGATTCAGAAGCGTGCCCGAAGTGGACTAACTTCGGCATCAGACCTGAATTCTATCGCGGTCGAAAATCTTCAAGCCGCCCGTGATGTTCGCGCCTACGGTCTGCAGGAACGGGAGGCTTCTCGTTTTGCCAAATCCAGTCAGGAGGGTTTGCGAATCCAGGCTAAATTAGTGCGCTACGAAAAAGCCCTCTCACCCTTAATCGAAATCTCCGCCGCCTGTGGAATCGCCATCGCAATCGGCGTGGGTGCCTCGGTCGGTTTTAAATTTGAAGAACTTCTTTCACTCATCACTGCCTTTTACATGGCCTATGGTCCGATCAAAAAAATTGGATTCGTCAGTAATCGTCTGCACATGGCCGAACCTGGTTTAGTGCGCCTAGAAGAAATTATTAATGCGCCCATTGAAGTTGCTGATGTGCCTCAGGCCCAGTCCCTGGGCCGGGTGCGTGGCGAAATCGTCATGCAGGATTTATCTTTTGCCTATGGTAAGGAAACGGTTCTAAGCAATGTCACCATCGCCATTCCCGCTGGACAGTCGGTGGCCTTGGTCGGACCGAGCGGCGCCGGAAAAAGCACGTTTGTGAATTTAGTTCCACGGTTTTTTGATCCACATCAAGGCCGCTTATTGGTCGATGGGGTTGATGTTCGCCAAGTAAAACAGGGCGATTTAAGGGCCAACATCGCACTCGTCTCACAAGAGCCGATTTTGTTTAACGAGACCATTGCGGAAAATATTCGAATCGGCAAAACGGGCGCCACCGATGCAGAGATTCGCGAAGCTGCGCACCTTGCGGGTGCGCTCGATTTCATCAATGCACAGCCTCAAGGCTTTAACACGATGGTCGGCGAGCGTGGTGGTAAACTTTCCGGCGGACAGCGCCAACGTATTGCGATTGCCCGCGCTTTCTTGAAAGACGCTCCGATTTTAATTTTAGATGAAGCAACGTCCGCGCTGGATACCGAAACGGAACGTAGCATCCAGAATTCACTTGCTCGCTTAATGAGTGGCCGGACCACTCTCATCGTCGCTCACCGCTTCAGCACGATTCGTGATGTGGATCGCATTTTAGTTTTTGATGGCGGACGCATTGTTGCCGATGGTACGCGCGATGAAATTTATAAAACCAGTGAACTTTTTCGCCGTCTCTGGGATAATCAGTCGCAAGGTTTAACCTAACGATGCGCATTTTAATTTGTAAGTTTGCCGGCTTACGTGGCGCCCTCGCTGTTTCCGCCTCTCTCCGCGCGATTAAAGAAGTTCATCCCGGAGCCAATGTTACGTACATCACGTTGCCTGGAGCAGAAATGGCGACCCGGGGTTGCCCCGTGATTACCGAAACAGTTACTTATAATTTAAATAGTACAGTCTCGCAGTTTGCCGCTCTCGTCTCGCATCTCCGTCGGCAGGATTTCGACTACGCCATTGCCTTATCCTCTCATCGAATGGCCCGGGCTCTCGTCGCTTGCAGTGGGGCCACGCGGAGAATTTGTGCGGGCCAGGCGCCGTTCTATTTAGCACCTTTTTTTCATCAACAAGTCCGCGGGTTATTAGTCGATCCCCATGAAGCCGCTCGCGATCACGCTATCTTTTCCGAGATTTTTAATATCTCCGCCGAAGTGCCGCCAATGTGGTATGCCTCCTCGCGAATGGAGTCACATGGTTTGCTCGTAGAACCTCAAAAATATTTAGTGCTTCATCCGGGAGCTTCCCAGCCTTCGCAGGTTTTAGAAATTGATAAATGGGCGCAAGCGACGCGTGAATTGTTAGCGGCGGGTTTAATCGAACGTGTGGTGGTGTCCGCTGGTCCCGCCTCCGAAGAACGTATCATGGCCGAAGCGTTGTGTGGATTAATCGGCCCCGCCGCCTTTTCTACCCGCGGTCAACTCACCTTAGCTCAACTCGCTCTATTACTCAAAGAGGCGCGATTATTCATGGGTACGGATTCAGCGATTTTACAATTAGCCTCGGCGGTGAAAGTGCCTGTTTTAGGAGTTTATGGACCCTCTAACTATAATCGTTCGCGACCCTGGGGCACCTTAAGTCGCTCCGTGCGAATTGATACGACGATGTTCGAGGGCGAAGACTTAAATGATTATAATGCACGTATGAATCGCGCGATGGGTCGTATCACCGCTCAGCAAATTTTTCGCGCGGCTGAGGACTTATTAAGAATTAGTAAGGCTTAAGCAAAGGAGTCGCTTGACCCTTGGCTAGGCTTTTCAAATGTAAACGCGTGGATTCCGCCCCTGTTCATTACGACGCTGTTATTATCGGTGCAGGAATGTCGGGCCTCGCCGCTGCGGTACGCCTAAGCATGTTCGGTCAAAAGGTTTTATTATTAGAAAAGCATAATGCCGCGGGCGGACTGAACTCCTTCTACGCGCGCGGTAATCGCAAATATGACGTGGGCTTACACGCCTTAACTAATTGGGTGCCCGAAGGTGCTAAGGGCACACCACTCACCAAGTTAATGCGTCAGCTAAGAATTAAACGCGAAGAGTTAGATCTTTGTCCACAACTTGGGTCGCTCATCAAAATGGGCGGTAAGCAATTGCGGGTGAATAATCATTTTCCGGATTTGATGGACGATGTGGCTCAGGTTTTTCCGCAGGCCATCGACCAGTTTCGCGCACTCGATCATTTTATTTCTAATATCGATGAGGCTGCGTTAGACGCTCATGGTGGCTCGGCCCGTGCGTTGTTGAATGAAAAGATTTCAGATCCGCTATTACGCGACATGCTTCTTTTGCCGACTTGTTTTTATGGGAGCGCTTTGGAAAACGATATCGAAGTCTCGCAGTTCGCCATCATGTGGCGCTCACTTTTCAAAGAAGGTTTTGCCCGCCCATTCATTGGTGTTAGACAAGTCATCCGCCTGCTTTTGGATCGTTGCCGGGAACACCAGGTGGACCGCCGCATGAAATGCGGAGTGAAACAGATTGTGGTTCGTGGCTCCCGCGCCACGGCTTTGATTTTAGATGACGGAACGGAAGTGACCACGAACAAAATTTATTCATCCGCTGGGGCCGTTGAGACACAACGCTTAAGATCCGATTGTTCCCCGCAAGTGGCACAAGGTGAGATTGGTCGGTTGGGTTATCTCGAAACTATTTCGACTTATCAGCCAGAAGAGTTTTCTAAATTCAATTGGAAAGAGACGATTATCTTTTTCTGTGACGAAGAACGTTTTAATTATCAATCACCCAAGGGTTTGGTCGATCCGAAGTCGGGCGTTATCTGTATTCCCAATAATTATCAGTACGGCAGTGAGAGAAGTTTGGATGAAGGGTGGTTGCGCGTCACGGCTTTAGCCAATCACGATGCATGGTGTCGTTTACCCGAAGAGGAATATTTAGCCCGAAAAACTGAATGGTTAAATCAGCTCAACCGTGTGGCCCGAAATCATCTTCCTTTAATATCAGACGCCACGCACGATGCCGCGCTTACCTCTAGTGATGTTTTCACGCCGCGCACCGTGCGCAAGTTTACCGGTCACCTCAACGGAGCTATTTATGGGTCGCCCATTAAACGTCGCGATGGACGGACGGATTTAGAAAATCTCTTTATCATTGGGACCGACCAAGGATTTCTTGGCGTGACCGGTGCAATGCTTTCAGGTATTTCTATGGCCAACTTACACGGCCTCACTCAATAAATTATGCAACCAGCTCCTCATTCGCCCCCGCGTACACTTTGGCAGGACCTCTTGCAGCCGGTTGTCGTAGTTGGCGCCCTCGGTTACTTTGTCGATATTTACGATCTCACGCTCTGCATGGCGGTGAAGAACGCTAGCTTAGACACTTTTCATATTAAAGGTGATATTGTGTGGTATGCTGATCCGATGAATTGGCAGATGTTGGGTATGTTAATCGGTGGATTATTTTTCGGAATTCTTGCTGATCGCATGGGTCGCTTGACGACGTTATTCGGTTCCATTTTACTTTATTCACTCGCCAATATTGCCAACGGCTTTGCCACAAACATTGAAATTTATTCGGCGTGTCGTTTCTTTGCGGGCATTGGCTTAGCGGGCGAACTGGGCGGTTGCATCGCTTTAGTTTCTGAAGTGCTCTCTAAAGAACGCCGTGGTTATGGTACGGCACTCATTGCCGCGGTCGGTGTTTCGGGGGCCGTGGCTGCTGGTTTAGTTGCTGAATTGGTTTCGTGGCAGACTAATTATTTTATTGGGGGTGGGCTGGGTCTCTGTCTTCTATTTACGCGAATGTCCGTTGCGGAGTCGGGCATGTTTCATCGATCCAAGAACTCGGACGGTCCTGGCGTCGTGGCACGCGGCAATTTCTTTGCACTGTTTACCAGTAAGATACGCTTCATGCGTTACATTCGCTGTATTGCGATTGGATTACCCACTTGGTATATGATTGGAATTCTGGTTCAGAAATCGGAAAGGGTGTTCGCTCCCCAATTTGAGATTAAGGATGTACTCACCAATCGTGCGGTCGCCTTATTTTATTTGGGTTTAACGTTTGGTGATTTAGCCAGTGGCTTGGCCAGTCAGTGGCTCGGTTCGCGCAAGAAAATCGTCACGAGCTTCTTAATCTTTAGTGCCGGCTGTGTCGTTACCTTCCTTTACTTTTCAAAAGGTTGGACGGCTACGCAGTTTTATACCCTGGTCTTTATTATGGGTTTAAGCATGGGCTACTGGGCAATTTTTATCACGATTGCGGCGGAACAATTTGGCACCAATTTACGTGCGACCGTGGCAACCACAGTTCCCAATTTCGTTCGCGGTTCGTTAGTCTTAATGTCGTTCACTTTTGGTACGCTCATATCGTGCCAAGTTTCCAGTCAATTGGCGGCCGCGCTCTTGGGCGTATTTTGTTTCGGCCTCGCCTTCTTAGCAGTGAACGGAATGGAAGAGACTTACGGAAAAGATTTAGATTATCAGGAACGAGACTAAAAACTATTTAGCAATTTCTGGTTGGTCTTTCACGCATCTAAAGCCGGCGTGATTAGTCGAGCTGATGGAATCAATACCCGAGCG
>CAIMFE010000125.1 GCA_903840235.1 uncultured Opitutia bacterium
GAAAGGAACAGCCATCAAACGAGCGTGAGGAATGGGCTTATTAGTGATTTCGCAAACACCGTAAGTGTTTTTCTTCATGCGCACAATGGCATCAGAAATTTCCTTGAGCGCTTCTTGCTCATTAGAAATCAGGGAGAGTGCGAAGTCGCGATCGGCGGTGTCGCTACCAGCATCGGCTAAGTGTTGTGAGTAGCCTGAGAGGTCACCAGCGTCATCTTTACCATTCTTCTTGAGTGCTTCTTCGGAGTGAAAAGCTAAACCCTTCTGAATAGCTTCACGCATTGCCATCAAGAGGTGGTAATAGCGGCGAAGTTTTTCTGGAATTTCTTTAACTTCATCACCCGCACTGGAGCCCTTGCGGAAAGGATTGGATCCACCCAGCAAATCGGCAATCGAAGCGGATTCAACATTTTGAACTTTAACGGGTTGAGCACGGGAGGAAATCGCGGCTCTCTCGCGTGCTTTTCGTTCCTCATCAGGAACCCATAAATTGAGTTTAGATCCACCCTTCTTATGAGCCTTTAAAAACTCGTGAACATTTTCGATAGTGAAAAATTGTAGCTTCGGACGAACAGGGGCAATCAACACATCCTCTTTGGTTATTTTCTTTCCTTCACGGTGATGGTTTAGACTAGCAACTTGTTTGTCGTGTTGAGCCTTGTTATCGACTTTAGCGGCGCCCTTAGCGTTTTTACCAGTGGGCACCTTGGCGACCACGGCAGACTTCTTAACGGCTACTTTAGCAACAGGTTTAATCGGAGCCTTCGCACCTTTGACGGGAGCAGCAGGTTTAACATTCTTTTTAGCGACCGGCTTAGCTTTGATCGGTGCTGTAACTTTTTTGGCAACAACGACAGGCTTCTTCGGTGAAGATTTAGCTGCAGGTTTTTTTGCGGCTGTTTTTTTAGGGGGAGTTTTCTTAGGCATGAAAATTAGCTGAGTGAAAATTTAGAAGCGAGGGCTTCGCGGCAACGTGGAGAGACCATACCAAATTCTCCAGCATTCACAAGTTCAGGAACCCAGCGCCAAGAGCGTGGGCAACGCACCCCAAGTGCGTGGTCTACTTTAAATGTCAAGTCAGCCCCTGCGGTCGGAGTAAGCGTCACCGCCGAAACTATCCAAAACTCACTTAAAAGTTCAGAATAGCGGCTTAATAGAGCAAAATCCTTATTCTGAGGATCGGCCGAAACGTCCACCGCAGCCTCGAGAGATTGTCCAATTTTCTTCTCCTGACGTAACTTCTCGAGAGGGATATTCACCTGCGCCGCTAAATTTTGGATAGCGATAAAGGCCGCATGAGCCTCCAGGCCGGCGGTATCTTCCCACTCGTTCTCGACCACGGGCCAATCCTGCAAGTGCACTGCGGTGTCATCATTGTACTCAGTTTTGTGATGCAGATGTGACCAAGCTTCATCCGCCGTAAAAGGTACGAAAGGAGCAATGAGTTTTAAATATACCTGGAGAACTTGGTAAATCGCGGTCTGCGTGGAACGACGCAACGGATGATTCACCGCCATGGTGTATAAACGGTCCTTAACAATATTATGATAAGTCGCAGATAAAGTTCCGGTCGTAAAAGCAGCAATCGCAGCCGCGGCACGATGGAACTCATAACGCTCACACGCATCAGAAACTTCACGAATGAGTTTTGCCGTCTCTACTAAGATCCAGCGATCAATCAGAGATAGCTTTGCGGTAGGTACAGTATCGGTACTTGGATTAAAATCGTGTAAGTTTCCTAATTGGTAGCGCAACGAATTACGCATGCCGCGATACTGATTAGAGATAGTCTCAAAAATCGCATCCGAAATGGGGATATCACTTTGGTAATTTTCTGAAGCGACCCATAGACGAACAATATCGGCACCGTATTTTTTAACGTAGTCATCCGCGGTTTGCGGCTTTCCGGAATTATCTGACTTGGAAATTTTCTGACGTTTCTCATTCACCACAAATCCGTGAGTGAGCACCGAGCGATACGGTGGGGCACCTTTAACCGCAATCGCGGTCCAGAGTGATGATTGGAACCAACCACGATGTTGGTCTGATCCTTCTAGATATAAATCAGCGGGCCAATGTAAGTCGGGGTGGAGTGCACAGACCGCTAAGTGACTGGAGCCAGAATCAATCCAAACGTCCAAGGTATCACTACCCTTCTTTAAATCCTTCGGCCAATTCGCAGGCACGGGGGCACCGTTAAGAACTTCCTTCACATCCGTTGCCCACCACCAATCTCCACCCTGCTTCGCAACTTGGGCGGCGACGTGACGAACCACACCAGCATCTAAATAAGAATCACCTGTGGAAGGTGAATAAAATGAAGGAATCGGAACACCCCAAGCACGCTGGCGAGAGATACACCAATCCGGACGTCCTTCGAGCGCAGCGCGAATACGATTCTCTCCGCTCGCTGGAATCCATTTTACCTGACTGACAGAAGCTAAAGCTTTCGCGCGAAGGCCCCCACGATCTAATCCAACGAACCATTGATCAAGTGCGCGGAAAACTACTGGCGATTTCGAACGCCAACAATGTGGGTACTGATGCTCAAAGGTGGATGATTTAATAAGCGCACCCTTCGCTTTTAATAAAGTGAGTACGGCAATGTTAGCAGGATTTTTTCCATCCGTTTCTAAAACCGTGATACCAACTAACTCCGGTGGCACACGTCCATCATCAGCGTAAGTTCCATCGTCACGAACCGGACAATAAGGTTCGAGACCATATTTATTTCCGGTTTGAAAATCTTCTAAGCCGTGTCCGGGAGCCGTGTGAACACAGCCCGAACCTGCATCGGTCGTCACGTATTCCGCTAAAACTACAGGAGCATCGCGTTCAATAAAAGGATGGCGCGGTAACAGGCCTTCGAGATTTTTTCCTTTAACTTTAAATCCATCAACAGCGCCTTCTAATCCGCATTCCGAAACAAAAGCATCACGACGAGCAACAGCTACGAGATAAGATTTTTCGCCGTGGATAACTTCGACGTAATCCAACTCAGGGTGAACCGCGATGGCGAGATTCGCTGGTAACGTCCAAGGAGTCGTGGTCCAAATCACTACGGAAAGTGGATGAGCTGGCTTAAGCCCTTTGCTCTCTGGTTGAGCCACGGGGAACGCTACCCAAATGGAGTGCGAGCGTTTAGTGATGTATTCGATTTCCGCTTCCGCTAAAGCAGTCTGACAGGGAATCGACCAGTAAACAGGTTTCTTCGAACGATACACTAAGCCTTGTTCAACGAAATTAGAAAATCCTTTGAGAATTTCAGATTCGTAAACGGGATCCATCGTGCGGTATTCCGACTTCCAATCGGCGAGAACTCCCAAGCGACGAAACTGTCCGCGTTGTTTTTCGATGTAGCTCGCCGAAAATTCAGCACAAGCCTTGCGAATCCCCAAAGGCTCTAAGGATTGTTTCTTGGCCTGCAGTTCCTTCATTACTTTATGTTCAATCGGCAAACCGTGACAATCCCAGCCGGGCACATAAGGCGTACGCAAACCTTTCATCGATTTGAAACGCAGGATAGAATCTTTTAAAAGTTTGTTGAGTGCCGTTCCGATATGAACGTCGCCATTGGTGAACGGCGGACCGTCGTGCAGAACAAACGCCGGCTTCCCAGTAGCACGCTTCTGAATTTTTTCGTATAATTTAAGACGATCCCAGTGGGCGATTCGCACAGGTTCGCGCTCAGCCAACCCTGCCCGCATGGGGAAGTCGGTCACAGGCAAATTCAGGGTGTCCTTGAGCTCTACGGCCATAATTGATAAAGTTTAATGTGTGTTAATTAGCAGGTGGCAATACCCCACCGGGCGGGCAGAATGATGGAGATACACGTATTGGCAAGGGGTAGATGCGAAAAAATGACCACTGGGTATCAAATATAAAAGGTAAAAATCGGGTAGTATTGACAGACATTAGGATAAAGCCACCAATGTTGAATCCATGGATAACTCGAAGCCAAAGCTGGTCACCAAACAAGGGGCAATCATCGATGTCACCCTGACGCTCATTTTCTTCGTCGCCATGACGGGCGTACTTAAGAATCACGTGCCCTGGGTCGAATCCGGCGAATTCGCGGTATTACTCGGTGGCGCCTATGCCTCAGCCTGCCTTTCGGGTGTATTCTGGTTAGCCCTCTCACTCTTCCGAGTCACGCTCGCTGACCAAGTTCTGCAAAAAACAGAATCGCAGAAGAATAACTAATTAAAAATTCTTTCGTCCAAAGAAGGCCAGCTCACTGCTGGCCTTCTTTTTTGGACAAACCAGCCGAAAGCGCGGTCTCAATTTCTTTTCTTAATTCGTTAGCGGCACTGCGCTCTTTTAAGAACTCTTCCCACTGCTGATCTAACTCTTCAGGCGTGGCCGTAGAAAAATTTTCCAGCCACGTACCGAGCGTTCGCCAAGCATTATGATAAACTGGATTTTGACGCAGGAGTTCTCGACGTAAAGCAACGAGGCGTGACTTCATTTCTATTTGTACGCCTTGGGCATCTCGATTTTTTACCGCCAGCGGGCCGGTTAAAATGACATCGCCCTGACCTAAATCGAAAACGAAGCGCGACAAATCATCCAACGTCTCCGCTGATTCGCGCATACCCAAACTCACGGGTGCACGATTTAATAGCAAATTTGCCCGCGCCATTAACCACCAGCTTTCATCGAGGGATTTATTCTTAACTACTAATTTTAAAATATCTTCACCCTGCGCACTGTTAATTAGAATTTTGGTTTGTTCAGCACTGGAACCCATTTCATTTCGAACCGCTCGCCAAAACAGAAAAGATTCTGCGTCGGACGACTGCCCTTTTATAATTTTCTCTAATGATGACGGGGTGTTTGTGCGACCTTGACGATACCACCAATCCATCATCGCCGGGCGCAATAACCCAATGATTTCGGACTTCAAAGCTTGGCGCAACCAGATGGGACTCTTGTCGTAAGGTCGCCCTCCCGCCAAAGCGGCACGCGCTAACCACGTACAAGCGACCGCCTCGGCCACTTGGCCCGAAATGTCATCTTTCGTATTAATATTAATTTGAGTGAGAATCTCTCCGCTCATATTGCGCACTGAAACGGGAGGCGCATTTTTGGTTTCTACTAATTCAATGCGTGCTTTAGGCGGAGGCAAAGCCGGCATAAATAATACCTGCTCCATGTAGCGATTGATGGCCTCACAATGCGAAGCGACAAAACTTAACTCGTTTAAATTATATCCTAAAACTACACCCAGTGAAGTTTCATTAATATAGAGATGTGGCTCAACGCGGGGAACTTCCGGAGTCGCAGGCGGAGTCGTTAAAAGGATACAAGCAGCCAACAGACTCAACATACATTAAGATCCCGCAAAATGATCTTCATTCACTTCAACGGGCTCACCGCCTGAAAGATGCAGAGGCTCACCCAAAAGTGTTTGATCATTTTTCCAAACCTCAATCGTCGCCGGTGCTTCTGGGTCTGGAGAAATCCACTGCCAGCGACCGATTCCTAAAAATGTCATTGGAATACCTTTTTCCATACTCAAACCAGGACCAGTACCACGCACATAAGGCTTATTTCCAATACCAATCATGAGGTTAATCGTCAGTGCGGTGCCCTGGGCAGATGTGGGAGCAGACTCCGTCTTTTCTTCAACAGGCTCGGCTTCGGATTTCGCAACTTCTTCAATTTCTACCTCCTCCACTTCTTCTTCAGCCTCTTCAACTTCTTCATCATCTACGTCTTCATCATCATCAGAAATAACCGCTTCGGCCTCCGGCTCTTCTTCCTGAACGGAAGCTGGACTAGGAGCGGAGGCCTTAGAGGGGTTTTCCTGAATCGATTTCACCTGAGATTGTAAATCATCGATGCGGTCACTCGTTTTCTCAATTTGTTGACCGACCTTTTTAATTTCATCACGCACTTTCTTGAAGTCATCCGCCACTTCTTCCGTATCCGCCACCACGCCGCGCAGTGTATTCGTGAGCGAACTTACTTTTTCGTTTAAATCATCCATGTCTTCTTTCTTTGCCGCCGAGGCCGCTGAACTCATATCTTTTTCAACCGACTTCACTTTATTCTCTAAAATGGCAAAAGCGGATTTGATTTGGTTGATTTCCGTCGAAGCTCGCTGGGCAATTGCTTCACTGGCCGAACGGCTATTTTGTTCCACTTCAGTGAGACGACGGGAAAGGACTTCCATCGCGGATCTAAATTCATCGCGTTGCCGATCGAGCTCTTCTTTCAGTGCAGCACGTAAGCGAGCCTGCTCAGCCATTCTTTCTTTTTTGTCACCGCCCTCCGACATCACCGGGATAACGACAATCAACGAGGCAATTAAAATGCCTGCGCCCGCGAGAAAAGCGTCCCAGCCATCTCGCTTCGGAGCATCGGAATAAATAAATAAAATGGCTAGCACCGCCAGAAAATCTGCGGCGACTAGAAACCATTTCTCTTGGAGTATTTTTTCGATTTCGCGGTTCTTCATGGGTAGTTTTAGGGGTAAATTTATCGGGGTCTCTCAACAAAACCCACTTTGCGGTTAACCTTTGAGAGAACTTTAAAAGCACGACTTTGGGCCTGTTCAGCGCCTGTTTTAAAGATTTTGTCTAACTCCGCGCGGTCTTTAATCAGTGTTTCGTAACGTGTCCGCACTGGATTTAAAGTAGCGACCACGGCGTCCGCGACAGCCTTCTTGAAATCACCATAACCTTTGCCAGTAAATTTATTTTCTAACGCGGAAATGGATTCACCCGTACAAGCGGAGAGGATGGTTAAGAGATTAGATACTCCTGGTTTATCTTCGGCAAATTTTACCTCACTGCCCGAATCAGTGACCGATGACATAATCTTTTTTCTAATCTCGGCTTCGGAGTCTGTGATATAAACAGTCGACGATTGATTAGGATCTGACTTCGACATCTTCGCCGAGGGATCTTGGAGCGACATGATGCGTGAACCCACTTTTGAAATAAAGGGTTCAGGAATTTTGAAGGTATCCGAATAACGATGATTAAATTTTTCTGCCAAATCTCGGGCTAATTCTAAATGTTGCTTCTGGTCATCACCCACGGGAACTAATTCGGCGTTATAAAGTAAAATATCCGCCGCCATAAGAACGGGATAAAAAAGCAACCCTGCATCAACTGACTCATGCTTGCGGGCCTTGTCTTTAAATTGGGTCATGCGTTCTAATTGACCTAACGGACAGAGGCATCCTAAAATCCAGGCGAGTTCAGTATGCCCGATAACATGAGACTGAGCGAACAAATGACTTTTAGCAGGATCGAGCCCGCACGCGATGTACTGAGCCAAACAAGAATAAGTATTATCTCTTAACTCAGCTGGAACCTGGCGTACGGTGATGGCATGCTGATCCACGATTCCAAAGAAGCATTCGTAGTCATCCTGCATGCGGCCCCAGTTGAGCACGGCGCCTAAATAATTACCCAGATGAAGCCTCCCAGTGGGCTGGGCACAGGTTAGAACCACGGGCTTGGCGGGCTTTTTATCAGCTGAATCAGTCATTCCTTGCCCGAAGAGTGGCAAGAGGTGGGCAAATCTTCAA
>CAIMFE010000126.1 GCA_903840235.1 uncultured Opitutia bacterium
CGCCATCAGCTTGCGGACGGAAGACTACGCCGACTTCAAAGAATCCACGAGGGTCGGCATTCACTGCGACGTTTCGCGAAAGCGCACCGACTAAGCCAGGAACTAAAGAGGCACGAACGTGAGACTGATCAGCAGTCAAAGGATTTTCCAGTGCGAGAAGTTTGGCATGCTCGGCACCGACTGTGCGTTCAATTTCTGAGACATCACGCAGGGTGTAGTGACAACATTCAGAAAATCCTGCACCCACGAGACGTGAGGCAACTTCGCGGGTGAAGACTGAGGAGCGAGTGTCTTCATCTCCAGGTAGTGGAGCAATCGGACGACCCGCAGGAATTTGGTTGGTTCCGTAGATACGAATAAACTCTTCAACTAAATCGATCGGACGCGTGACATCAGAACGGAAAGATGGAACGGTGACACTGAAACCTTCTTTAGATTTTTCGACGGTGAAGCCCAATTTTTGTAAAGCGTTCACGACATCTACATCGGTAATGGGTGTGCCACACTTGGTAGCGACGAATCCAGCAGGAAGTTCGATTTTAACATCTGCGCGTGGAGGTTTACCTGTGCTGACGGCAGGACCGACTACTTCAGCACCCGCGAGTTCGATTAATAAATCGGTCGCTAGGCGTGAAGCGAGTTCAACGCCCGCAGGATCCACATCGCGAGTGAAGCGATAGGAAGAATCGGTTGAGATACCGGCACGACGCGCGATACGACGTACTTCACCGGGAGTGAACCAAGCAGATTCTAAAATAATATCGGTAGTCGAAGCAGAGACTCCGCTATCTACCCCGCCCATAACGCCAGCGAGAACTAAAGGACGTTGAGCGTCGGCGATTACCCATGAAGTAGAATCGAGCGAAAGTTTTTTACCGTCGAGTAACGTTAACTCTTCGCCAGCTTTTGCAGCACGGACTTCAATCCCCTCTTTTACTTTGGCGGCATCGAAAGCGTGTAACGGTTGTCCGAGCTCGAGCATCACCCAATTGGTGATATCAACGACGTTGTTGATTGGACGAAGGCCAACGGCCTCGAGATCACGACGGAGCCAATCGGGGCTCGGTCCCACTTTCACATTACGCAGTGTGCGAGCGGTGTAGTAAGGGCAGAAAGAATTTTCCGAACGAACAAATTTAAAAGCGTCTTTCGCGGAAGGCGATGCGGAGAGTCCGGCAGCGGTTTTAACTGTGAGTGGTTTTAAAGTTAAACCCAGGGCGGCAGCGGCTTCGCGAGCGAGGCCACGATAGCCAAGACAATCACCACGATTCGGAGTGACGGAAATTTCTAAAACTGAATCAGGCTTACCGTAGAGTTTATTTAAGGGAGTGCCGATAGCGGGCTTTTGTGCGGTGAGGATTAATAAACCATCTTCACCTTTACCGAGGCCTAACTCTTCGGATGAGCACATCATCCCTTGCGATTCCACTTCGCGCAGTTTCGAAACTTTGATTTCGAATCCGCTCGGCATGATTGTACCTGGAAGAGCGACAGGAACGCGGTCACCGATTTTGAAATTTTTAGCACCGCAGACAATTTGACGAATCGTTCCGTCACCGACATCGACCTTACAAACGCTGAGACGATCGGCTTGCGGGTGTTTTTCGAAAGATTGGATTTCGCCAACGACGACGAATGGCAATGGGGCGAGGCCGAATGAATGAATCGATTCAACTTCTAGCCCGAGCATCGGAAGAACATCGGATAATTTTTCAGGAGTAACTCCGGAAAGATCCACGTGACGACCGAGCGCTTGAAAAGAGGCTTTCATGATTTAGGCGAACTGACGCAAGAAGCGTAGATCGTTGTTATAGAAGTGACGAATATCGTCGATGCCATGAACGAGCATGGCGATACGTTCGAGGCCCAAGCCGAAGGCGAGGCCTGAATATTCGTTAGGATTTAATCCACAAAGCTCGAGGACTTTAGGATCCACTAAACCGCAGCCCATAATTTCGATCCAGCGATTGGAGAGACGTCCTAAATTAGGTGAACGTAAATCCATTTCAAAACTAGGTTCAGTGAATGGGAAGTAAGAAGGACGCAGGCGAATTTCGGCGTCAGCACCGAAGGTTTCTTTAACGAAGAAGTCGAGAATTCCGCGCAAGTCAGCCAAGGTTACTTTGTGGTCGATCCAGAGACCTTCGATTTGGTGGAAGTTAGCAGAGTGAGTAGCGTCGACCGCATCGCGACGGAAGCAGCGACCAGGAGCCACGATACGGAAAGGAGGTTTACGATTCAGGAGCGTACGAATTTGCACGCTGGAAGTGTGGGTGCGTAAGACGAGGGCTTCTTCGCCACGGCGGGGTGCGTCGACTGAGCGAAATGATTTAGGAAGATAAAGCGTGTCCTGCATATCGCGTGCAGGGTGATCAGGCGGAGTGTTGAGTGCGTCGAAACAATGCCACTCCGTTTCGATTTCGGGACCCTCCGCGATGGTGAATCCTAATTTCTTAAAAGTATTAAGAATTTTTTCACGCGTGCGAGAAAGCGGATGAATGAAACCGGCGGGAGTTTCGTTGCCGATTAAAGTAGGATCGAGCGGAGTGCCGAGAGCCGAGCCAATTTCCGCGTCTTCAATTTTGGTGAGCAGAGCCGCTAAAATTTCTTCGACGGATTTTTTTGCTTCGTTAATTAATTTACCAACGATGGGACGTTCTTCTTTGGAAAGAGTCGCCATGCCTTTCATGGCAGCGGTGAGTGAACCATTCGGACCGACCACGCGGGCTTTGAAGGCTTCCATCTCGGCACGATTCGTGACGGATTTGGATTCGGCCTGGGCGGTGGCGACGAGCTGGGCTAGCTGTTGCTGCATGAGTTAGATTTGTGCGATGGAGAAGGAAATCGGCAAGCGAAAGCACTACAGAAACAACAAGGCCCCGATAATCGGGGCCCTGTTAAACCGTTAGGAAGCAAAATTTACTTCTTCAAAGCGGCTTTGGCCAAGGTCACAATTGCCTCAAAAGCTGGGGCATCATGAATAGCGAGCTCGCTCAGGTTTTTACGGTCGATCGTGATGTTAGCCTTTTTGAGGCCGTTCACTAAACGACTGTAGCTGATACCTTGAGGGCGGCAGGCAGCGTTAAGACGTACGATCCACAATTGGCGGAACGTCGATTTATTTTTGCGACGATCGCGGTAAGCGAATTTTTGTGCACGTTGTACGGCTTCGAGAGCGTAGACGTAGAGACGTGATTTGTTTCCGAAGTAGCCCTTAGCTGCGCGAATCGCACGACGTTTGCGTGCTTTGGTAGCTGGACCGTTAGTTGCTCTAGGCATGTTGGTATGTTGTTTTTATGGTTAGTTTAATGGCCTGGGGGTCGCCTTAATGAACACCCGGTCGGCCAGAAATTTTAGACAGTCGATTTACGCGAATGGCATGGAAGCCAACATTTTCTTTTCGAAACCTGAGTCGACGCGCTTGTCTTTATTGGCACGACGACGTTGCTTGCGCGACTTAGAACTAAGAAGGTGGCGAGTGTTAGGGGACTTGCGCATCACTTTACCGGTACCGGTAATTTTGAAGCGTTTGGAGATCGACTTGCGTGTCTTTTGCATGGCGGAAAGGGTCGGAACAAAGACCACGGGGGGGCTTTTGTAAAGGGGAAAGGATGGCTAATCTCAACGCGATCAAATTAGCCGATAATAAAGGGCTCTCGTTTGACACTTTAGCCCGGTCCGACATCTGATTAACCCTATGCACAAAATAGGTAAAAAACCTAAGTTAATCTTCGAAATTGAGGCTGTTTTGAACGGAAAAGTCAAAAATGTCCCATTTTCCGAGCTTATTGACGGTCCGACCGTCGTTTCGGTCTACATGCGCAACAATACCTCAGCCTGCGATAAGCAGACCTGTGCCCTCTCTGAAGATTTGCAAGTCATTGCCCGTAAAGGATTTAAGACTATAACCGTTTCGAGAGATAAGAGCAGCTCCCACGTCAAATACGCTGAGAAGAACGGGATAAAGTATACCCTGGTTTCGGACCCTGAGGACAAATTTTCCAAGGCCTTGGATGCGATCGTTGAGAAATCGATGTATGGTAAGAAATATTTTAGTCCATTGCGTGCGGCCTACCTCTTTGACGGCGATGGTGTTTTGAAATCGGTCATTCCAAAAGTTGAACCGGCCGAGCACGGTCAACAAGTCTTGGCGGAGATAAAGCGTTTAGAGAGTGAGAAATAATTTATCTCTAGGGACGCAATCGGTGCTTGAACCAAGGCGATTAAAAGCGGAAGTTAATTAAGTAACGACACGCACGAAGATACCTAATGGCAACCCCTTATCGCCCGAATAGCCCTCGGCCCAAAAACTCATCCTCTAGTCAGCAGCGCTTCAATAATCGCAGCCGAGAAGATAAAGGACCCAAACGCAACGAGAAGATACGTGCGACTGAGATTCGCGTAATCACGGCGAAAGGTGAAATGCTTGGCGTGATGCAGACATCCAAAGCTTTACAACTCGCACAAGAAGAAGGGGTCGACTTAATTGAAATTGCGGCCACCGCGGTGCCCCCAGTTTGTAAATTAATTGAGTACGGAAAATATTTATACGAAGAAGCGAAGAAGCATAAGCATCAAAAGACGGCGACGAAGGTGAAGGAAATAAAACTCCGTCCACGCATTGATGTGCATGACTTAATGATCAAAGTCCGTCGGGCAGAAAATTTCCTTTATCACGGGCACAAAGTAAAACTGCTCTTACAGTATCGTTATCGCGAATTAGAGCATCCTGAAATCGGTCTAGAAACGATGAATAAAGCCATCACCGAATTGATGCACATTTGTACGCGCGATAATGAACCCAAGCGCACCGGACGAGCCATCGTCGTGGGCTTAACTCCTTTACAAGCAAATCGTCGTAAACTCATTCATAATGCCGAACCTTCGGATGATGATCAAGAGGACGATTCCGCAGTGGATAACGGCGAAAACGATACCGAGTAATACCGTGAAAGCCCGCGGGCACACCCTCCTACTCCTCGCCTTTTTCTTATGGCTAGGCGTCGCTCCCAGTGCTTGGGCGAGGCCGGATGTCTCGTTGGGTGAAACTTTAAAACTTTTAGGGCTGCAACCCGTTCAATCACTCAAAACCGATCCCGCAGAATCGGAGCGTTATGCCGGAAAAAACCTGCCTGATGTTTTTGCTGAGAATAAAAAACCTTACATCACCATTGGGGGAGTAAAAGTCTGGCTGACCGAATCGCTAATTGTGATCAAAGGAAATTTAGCCATCGACCGCGTGGATTATGATAAAGTTTTAGTGCCACTCATTTGGCGAAATAAGGCACCGTTTGGAATTGGTTTTCGACGAATTGTCATCGATCCCGGACATGGCGGCAAAGACCCAGGGATTATGAGCAAAGCGTATAACTACGCAGAAAAATCTGCGACGTTAGATACCGCACTCCGACTTAAAATTATTTTAGAAAAACTCGGATTTGAAGTTTTGCTCACCCGTGACAAAGACAAGTTTGTCGAGCTGTCCGACCGCTGCGACTACGCGAATAAAGTGAAGGCCGATTTATTTATCAGCCTGCACTTTAACGGAGGTGGACCGAAAGACTCTACCACTTCTGGCATTGAGACCTATTGTCTAACTGTTGCGGGAGAATCATCGACCAACCAGTCCAAAAAAACTGCGAGTAGCATTATGCTTCCCGGAAATCGCCTCGATGCCTTAAACTTACTTTTAGCTTGGAGCGTGCACCTGCGCACCGTCAACACGATGGGGACGGAAGACCGAGCGGTTAAGCGTGCACGGTTTGCTGTTCTTAAATCATTAAACTGCCCTGGCATCTTGGTTGAGGGCGGTTTTATCTCAAGCCAGACCGAAGGTGCGCAAATTGCTAATCCGAACCATCGTCAAAAATTGGCTGAATCGATTGCCGCCGGGATTATTGACTACAGTAATAGACTTAAGCCCTAGGATTTGAAACTTCCTCTGAGCGGTTTTATGGATAGACTGAACTACTGATGAGGTTGTGTCTGCTTATTTTAATTGGTCTACTCGGAGTGGAACTTCGTGCCGACATTGATCCGACGACCACGATTGTTTTAGCGAATGATAATAGTCCTGACGGAATCCTGATTGCAAAAGCGTTGATGCGCAAACGAGGAATCCCTGAAGCCAATCTCATCACCCTACCCTTACCCACGACCGAAGAAATCAGTTGGGAGCAATACAGTCAGAGCATTCTTAATCCGCTACGTCGACAGCTTCTGGAAATGAAATTTATTTCGGGAAAAATAAATCGCGATAAAGATTTATATGGCCGGGAAGATTTTATCCCAACAGATAATCCAAAAATTTCGTGGTTAATCACCGTCTACGGTGTACCGCTTAAAATCAAAGCCACTGGATACAAGCAAACCAGCGAGGCTTACGAATTAATCCGCGGTGATCACGCCTGTGTTGATAGTGAGTTAGCGTTGTTAGCGGCGGTGAATCTCAATCCGGTGGGTGCGAAGCCCAATCCGTGGTTCAGTCAGGATTTTCCTGACTCTATGGAAATTACGGAAATTGTTCGCACGAGTAGAATCGATGGACCGACACCCACCGACACATTAAAAGCACTTATGGGAGCGTGGCGGGCAGAGAGTCAGGGCCTGAGAGGACGCAGTTATGTTGATGTGGGCGGGCCCTACAAAGAAGGCGATAACTGGTTTAAAAACGCAGCAGAAGTGACCCAACTCTATGGTTTCCCAACCGATGTAGATTCATCATCTAAACTCTTTGATGAGCGGGCGAGATCGGATGCTCCGGCCTTTTATTTAGGTTGGTACACGCAAACTCCCGGCGGTCGCTTTGCTTTACCTCGTGTAAAATTAGCACCCGGCGCAATCGCGTTACACCTGCATAGTTTTTCGGCAAGCTCGTTGAAAAAACCTGAAAACAATTGGGCTGCGTTATTAGTGAGACAAGGTGCCGGACTCACTTCGGGTAATGTCTATGAACCGTTTTTAGGTTTCACGATGAGACCTGATTTTTTAGTGAATGGACTCATGCGCGGAAAATGTGCGGGAGAAGCTGCGTGGTACGCAACGCCAGTAGTTAGCTGGCAAGGGACTATTTTGGGTGATCCCTTTTATAAACCCTTTGCGGTAAATATTGCGACGCAGTTAAAAGATTATGCAAATAAACCAGATGAGCTTGGACCCTATGCGGCCATACGTGGATGCCTGATCCGCAAAGTGAAAAACCCGGAACTCAATCTCGAACTGATGCTTTCGACTTTAACCAAGAAGCCATCGATTCCTTTAGCCTACGAATATGCCAAAGCGCTGGTCCAAGAAGGAAAGCCCGTAGTGTGGCCGATTGATGATTGGAGCGAATTAAACAATCTGGATGACGGACTCGTTTGGGAACTGGGACAGTTTTTAATGAAAAACGGTCAAAAAGAACTCGGACTGAAGGTTTTACAGTCTTTAATCGTCCGCGAGGGGTGGAGTCAGGACCCAGATTTAAGGAAAATAATTACGAATTCTGGTTCATAATCGACTTGCAATGAGGGGTGGAAACAGGTTCTTTCAACCTCCCTTTAGCCCGCTAA
>CAIMFE010000127.1 GCA_903840235.1 uncultured Opitutia bacterium
CTTGGGCGGCTAAGAAGTTCCAGAGTCTCAACAATTCATCTGCTGATTTTGCCTTTTCGCCATCCACCTGGGTGATGACAATCGGCATCACTGCAGAAATCTTTTTAATTAAATCCGGTTGGGCTTGGGCAATCGCGGGGGAGGTTACGGCGACACACTTTTTATTATTCTGAATATGACTTTGGGCCGTTAATAAAACTTCCGACCATACCCCGGCACCAATCCGTACGGGGTATGAATGTTGAGCGAGCTTAACTTGGACACTTTCCACGGTCATGAATTAAACCTGAGTTATTGAATCGGTGCTGGCAAGCCAACCTATACTTCCAGTCCAACGACCGACCGCGCATAGGCCTTTTTGTCGAACGGCACGAGATCTTCGCTGGTCTCACCTAAGCCAATAAATCTTACGGGAATACCCAGTTCACGAACGATGGCGACGAGGGCGCCCCCTTTGGCCGAACCATCAAGCTTGGTAACGATAATTCCAGTTAACTGCACAGCTTCATGAAAGACTTTGGCTTGTTCGATTGAATTCGCCCCGAGGGACCCGTCCACCACCAGCCATTTTTCATGCGGTGCACCAGTCAGTGCTTTGTCCGTCACTCGAACAATTTTTCGAAGCTCTTCTAGGAGATGTGCCTTGGTGTGCAATCTGCCCGCGGTATCTAAAATAATATAATCCGCACCCCGCGCCACACCCGCCTTAATAGCATCAAACGCAATCGCTGCAGGATCCGCTCCCGCGGCACCGCTCACAATTTCTGCCCCAGTTTTTTCTGCCCAAGAAGTCAGCTGTTCACTCGCGGCAGCTCGAAATGTATCGCAGGCACCTAAAATACAACGCTGACCCTTTTTTTGCCAGCGGGCGACTAACTTGGCCGCGGTCGTTGTTTTACCTGCACCATTGATACCTAAGAGCATAATGACCGCAGGTTTTTGGGAGGGCGGATTCCACTCTCCACAATTTACTAAAACATTTTCTATGACTTGAGCAGCTGCTTCAGCCGGACCCGCCTGACGTAATTCCGCATTATTTTTCCAGGCATTTTTGGCAGCCTGCACAGCTTCTTCGCTCGTCGTTACGCCAAAGTCTCCAGCAATCAAGAGCTCACGTAATTTCTCGACGGAGGCTTCATCCATCGGCCGAGCGAAAAGATTAGTTAACGCTGCGGTGGTACGATTAAGCCCAGCTTTAAGTTTCTCAAAAAAACCACCGCTCATTTTTACGCTCCTTCTGCTTTGCGTGGATCGCGACCAATTTCACCTTTATAGCGATCAAGAATGCCGTTTACGAAGCGCTTGGATTCATCGGTTGAAAAACTCTTAGCGAGATCGACCGCCTCGTTGATGGTTACAACCGGTGGAATGTCGGTTCGACGCATCAGCTCAAAAATCGCTAAACGAAGAATGGCTAAATCCACTTTAGCAATACGCTCAAACGCCCAATTTTCAGTGAAGCGCTTCACTACTTCGTCGATGAGATCGATATCTTTAATGACGCCATGAATGAGTTCTTCGGCGAAAGAATAATAGTCACGTGGCTGTTCTTGTTCGCTAAAGAAATCAAAGAGTGCGGTCACTAAATCGCCGTGTCTTTGTGATTCCCAGGAATAAAGAAATTGCATTGCGGCGACACGACTATCGTGACGACGATTGCGTTTTTGCGGAGCCGCGGGGGTCTTTTCTGCTTCAGGATTTTCCACGTTAATTTTTGTCAAAGGGTTCATCTAGGTCTTCGAGTGTATCGAGTCTTTCGCCTAAGGTTTGTCGATGTTGTGCCATCACTAACGCTGCTTGCGCAAACTCGGTTCCGCGATCAAGCGAACCGATACAGCGTTGTTCGGCTTGAGCTCGATTATTGGTTACCACAATACCGTTGATCACGGGAACTTCTGAGCGAATGGCGACCTCTTGAAGGGCGAGCGCGGTGGATTGAGCGATGATTTCGTGGTGAGGAGTGTCTCCGGCAATAACGACGCCTAAAACAATCACACAGTCGAACTCACTCGACGACGCCGTCATGTGTGCAACATAGGGTAGCTCGCCCGAACCAGGAACGCGCAATACGCGAATATTTTGCGGGGCGACTTGGGCCTGCGTTAAGGTGGCAATCGTCTTCTGTAATAAAGCCTCAACGAGATTTTGGTTGTAACTTGCCGCAATGATACTGAAAACAAATTTGGCCCCTGAGATGTTAGGCGATGATGGTTTGTCTTGGCTCATGTGCAGGAAGAACGAAAGGCTGATGCAACAACTTAAGTTATTACGTTCAAGCGGAAACGCTTAAGAAAAATCAAAAGGGTACTTGTTCAACGATTTCCAGCCCATAACCACTCAGACCGACTACTTTTCGAGGGTTATTGGTGATCAGACGAATTTGCTTAAGTCCCACATGTGAAAGTATTTGGGCTCCGATGCCGTAATCGCGCGCATCCATGGAGTGCAAGCGGATGCCTTCATTGTCCGCCTTCACTCCACCAAAGGGTTGAGCAACGTGAACGATGACTCCGGTGCCTGCTTTCGCCACGGCTGCAAAACTTGCGGAAAGTGAATTGCCCTCACCAAACGATGAACCCTGAAATAAATCGCCTAATAAGTTTTCACGTTGGACCCGAACGAGCGTCGGCGAATTTTTTGGCTGACCCAGCACGAAGGCTAAGTGTTGGCGACCATCCGGCAGCGATCGATAAACGCGTAGTTCAAATTGTCCCCATTTTGATTTAAAGGGGCTGGTCGCAATTAACTCGACTAATTTTTCACTGCGGTGGCGGTACTCAATGAGCTGCGCGATTGAAATCATCCGCAGGTTAAATTTCTTTTTTAATTCAATGAGCTCGGGTAATCGCGCCATCGAGCCATCTTCATTGAGAATTTCACAAATCACTCCGCTCGGATGCAGGCCTGCGAGTGAAGCTAAATCGACCGCGGCCTCGGTGTGACCTGCGCGTTGTAATACTCCACCTGGGCGAGCCATGAGCGGAAAAATATGTCCTGGTTGGACGAGGTGCTCAGGTTGTGAATGTGGATCAGCTAAAATGGAAATCGTTTTAGCGCGATCGTAAGCACTGATGCCGGTCGAGATTCCTTCCGCGGCGTCGACTGAAATAGCAAAAGCCGTACGTTGGGATTCCCGATTCTCCGGAACCATTTGAGAAATGCCGAGGCGCTTGAGTTGGTGTTCGACCGTCGGGACGCAAATGAGACCACGCCCATGACGAATCATCATATTGACTGCTTCGGGTGTGACCTTGGAAGCGGCCATGACGAAGTCGCCTTCGTTCTCACGATTCTCATCATCCGTCACAATAACCAACTTCCCCGCAGCAATATCTGCGAGAGTGTCTTCAATGGTATCGAACGGCTGGCTCATGAAATCGTCAGTAGATGCAACTTGGCGAGTATAAGTTGGGGTGCAAGCGAGGACATACTTTCGCCCTTTATTTATTATTCGTATGTCAATTGCACGCTCATTTTACCATCGATACTCGGGGTGAATCTAACCCAGTAGGCATTGAGCCACTCCGGTAATTGCACATCGATTATCTGATTAGGTTCGAGCGCAAAAGTTTTATAAACACTGAAACGTCCATCGCCAGAGACATCACATTCCATGGTGATAACGTTAGGAGTTGAGCTGTGATTCTGTAAGTTAATTTTTTTCTTATCGTAGCCAGTCATTAGATAAGGATCGGAAGGCTTGTCCGCTTTTACAGACGAATTTTTCCATGGTCCGCCATATCCTCTTGGTTTACCGAGTTTCCAGAGATCATCTGCTGCACCCACCCAGACCGCCGCTTCTCCGTCCATTGAACGAATAATATGAGAGTTATTATTTTTTATCGATGGGTCGATACCGCTAAGTACTAAGAGTCCGCGATACGAACAAAAATCGTGAATCGCTAAATCGCTGGTCGCAATAGGTCTCATTCGCATGGCCCCCATCGCATTTAATGCGGGTAATTCATAAAACGTACCATGCGCCTGAAGTAAGTCACGTTCAGTGCAAACCTCACGTGCTTTTCGCAGGCTAGATTGTTCTAATAATTTATCTTGGTTTATTTCCGACGAGCGAGGTAGTCGCCAGCGTTGTCCGTTTTCAACAAAAATAACCGAAGCCTCATCGCTCGTGATGATGCCTTTCGGAATTTCTGTGACCTGTTTAATTTTTTCTAAGGTCGCTGGATCCGCGGGAACTAATTGCATCTCGGCATTTAATTCGTAAAGTGAACGAGCCGTTGTTTGACCGTTTTTAATTTCGGCATTTAATACCGCCAGCGTGCGCTGGTTATTACCCGTTGTTAAAAGAAATGCGCCTTTCGAGGTCTCGTTTTTCGCTGGAGATAACCCAGCAAACATAGGGTCAGTATCCGTGGTGCGATTGTCCCTACCGGCATACTGAAAGGTGGCAGACAGTGTCGCGACATCACGATTAGTTTTAAGTCGCAGCCAAACTGCTTTCAGCTCTTTGGGAATTTCTAACCACCTGTTCTTGGTGCGTCGGGATAGTGTCACCTCATTCCAAATTTTCCATTGGTTATTTCCTTGTTCATCGACTTCGATGGTGAATGTCGTGTCTGCGTTGCCATCATGTTCTAGGTGCAAGGCACGTTCGGTAAATCCGGTGAGAAGATAGGGGTCGGACGAAACTTGTGCTTTAACTGATTCATTTAACCAGACGCTGCCGCGACCTAAGACTGGTCCTAAATGGTCGGGCTTATCTAATGAGGTGAACCAGAGATTGGATTGCGACTGTCCGGGTCCCGCCAGCTTTCCTTTCGCTTCACGCTTATTTAGAAATTCAGACTTAGCGGTGTCATCGCATCCGAAAACAAGTCGATCATTCCAACGTGTGAAATCTCCGATAACTTTTAGGTAGGTTGAACGTGGATAAATTCCTGCTGAATTTTTAACGGAGAATGTTTCCGGGAAATTCCAGAACATGCCGTGCATGGTCATCAAGCGTGAGCCAGCTTCACCTACATCACGAATGCGCGGCCACTCCGTATTCCATCCATGAGCACCATCGTAAGTATGGCTAGCTTTCGGTAGGCGATACGAATTCCATGCCCCATTTTCTTTCAACATCAAAATTACCGACCGATAATCCCAGCCGATGGTCCAAATCGGATCGGTTGCTGGATTTGAATTTCCTTTAATTCCTCCGGGTCCAGTGACTTCCGTGAATTGATTACGCCGAACGAGTTGCCAATTACCTGACCCGTTCCATTCACCGACGGCGCCGCTATCAATGTTCGGATTTTTTAGCGCGATAGGAGTGTCTTCACCATTGTTCGCAATAACGACGACGCCTTGGCCGGAGTAGAGTCCTTTGCCGTGATAACCAGGAAGGGTTGATTGCAGAGTGGCCGGATTTATTTCCACGGTCTGTCCGGCCTTTGGTTTATTTTTTATTTCTTTAATCAGACCCTTCACCGCTAAAGTGTGCACATCCACCTCGAAGAGCCCGTCTTCCATCGTTGCAAAATAAATTTTGTGAGTAGGCTCGGTCAGATGTCGTGCATTTCCAGTTAATCTCCCCGGCATGAGTTTCGGTGAAATCGCACGGACATTACGCGCTGCATCAATAAAATACGGACCGATGATGAGTTGTTTAGATTCTTCGTGAATCATGCGGTTGGCCGGAGTTCCGCCCACGCTTTCTGGTCGGGTAATTAATTCTAAGGACGGAGTGATTTCGTAAAGTTTATCACTCGAACCGTAGGGACAGTGTGGGCCGTAGGTGATGACCCACAGTCGATTCGCCCATGGCACGACCGCTCCCGTGCCGCATTCCCCTTCTTGATTAAAGTAAGCCAAACTCGGATAAATGCCGGACCACTCTGGTGGGGCGGCTATTCCATGAACCCCGATGAACGAAAGTAAAATTAAACACACCCGAAACATGAAATCACTTTCTTTACTTATGAATTACTGGCAAGTGCAGAGCATTTAATTTTAAATAACAAATAGTATTATCCAGCTTCCCACAATGAGGGCGGGAATACCAAATAGTTTAATGACGCTTTTTGATTCTGCCTGTACCAGAAAACATACAATTAAAATTAAGGCACAGAGGGGCCCACTGGCCGGCCAGGTGGAACTGCCTTGTAAATTGAGTCCAGGAATTTTGGCGAAAAATTCGGCAATGGCTGTCATGATGTTTAAAACGATAACGCCAGCTCCATTGATCCACTGAGCCATGGGCAGAAGATTTTCCCACGGATAAAAAAATAATGAAATCATCCCACACACGAGCGGAATTTCTGAAAGCGGAACTAACATTAAGTTTACGACGACTCCGCCGTAACTCGCATTTTGAAAGTAGGTAAGTGTTAAGGGTATTCCTGCGAGTGTGGCGGCGGTTGATATGCATAGGCCGGAAATCAAAAACTTTCGCAGCTTCCATCTTCCGCGTTGCGACCAGGTTTGGCTTTTTGTCGGAATTAATTTTTCTTCGGTCGTGGGTTGATTCAGTATTTGGGCAGCGGGAGCTCCGACTAAAATAATCGCAACCACGGCGACGTAACTTAGTTGAAATCCTGGATCATTAATCGCCTCGGGTTGAAGGATGAGCGTAAACGCACAAGCTAAGGCTAAGGATTGAAGTGTGGAAGTGGATCGCTCGCTGACTTGTCCTACCCAGATAAACGTCGCCATGATCCAGGCTCGAGTGGAGGAGGGCGATACTCCCGTCACCTCTACATAAAGCCAAAGCAGACTTAAAATAATCACACCCAACGGTTTTTCTGGGAGATGTACTTTTCGCACAAACCAAAGCATGCCTGCTGCCATGCCCGCGATATGCAGTCCGCTAATCGCAAATAAATGCAGTGTGCCGGTTTGCATGAATGCCACTTTTGCTTCGGGCGGCAAAAGGGCAGTACGTCCTAAAAGTGTTGCGGATAAGAGCGCGCCTCCTTCGTCGTCTTTCCAGGGCAAGGTACTCAACCATTGTTCCAATTTTATTTGGGTTCTTTGACACCACACGGCAAAGTCCGTCGGCTTTTCTAATAGTCCGATAATTTTTCCATTACGGAGTTTCAGTGTCGCCCCTTGTGATTTTACCCACGCATCATAACCTTGCGGGTTGGCGTCGATTGCCGAAATCCATCCACTCATTTTTAATTCGCATCCTTGTGCAGGGGTACCACCTTTGACGAATAGGGCGACGCGTCTTCGGAAAAATGCACCTTTATCAGTAATGATTCCTAGGCCCGTCCAACCACTGCCTTCGCGATTAGTATTAGCGTGTTCAATGGCGATAGAGAGTTCAGTTAATTTTTCATCGACCTCTAAAAAGTTTTGCGGGGGAAGTTTTACTTGATGCCACGCTGCCCCTAAAAAAATGCCGACCGCTACTAATGCTATCTGACTCTGTTGGGCGCACCGGATTTTTATCCAGAGCCAACTCAGAGAAAATAAACTCAAAATTAATAATATAAAAACCGGGATTGGATAAAAACTATCTAAGCTTTCTCCGAGAAGAATGGGCAGAGCTAGCCACAGAGCAGGGCAGTGTCCAAACCGAGAGGGCTTTACTTCGTCGTCGTATTCCAGGGAGTGGGGCCGTTCCATATCCGGAGGCCTTCGCTACCGAGTGTGATTCGTGCGACCTCCGCCCTTAGCCAATCCCA
>CAIMFE010000128.1 GCA_903840235.1 uncultured Opitutia bacterium
ATTTGCACCCTTGGCGCTGCATGCTCGGAAAATTATCGCCGCACAAGCGGGACCAAAAACTATTACGATAAATATCAATGCGGGCAGCCTTCCTTCTGATCATTGGACATTGAACCCCGCCGAGGGTGGCGGAAGAATTGTCGGTGAAGCTTGCCATTTTATCGACCTACTTAGATTTTTAATTTCAGCTTCAATTACACACGTTAAGCTCATCGAAAGATTTACTGATGGACAGGATGGAGGAAAATATAAATTAGAATTTTCTGACGGTTCGGTTGGATATATTAATTATTTAACCAACCTGCCCAAGACGGTGCCTAAAGAAATAATCCAAGTTTCGGGCACTGGCTGGAGTTTTGAAATCAATAATTGGCAGCAGTGTCGAGGCCAAGGGGTTTGGGGAATCAATAAAGGGTGGGGTCTCTTCAAAAAATTAGATAAGGGACACGCCAACGCACTCGCGGCATTTATTCATGCCGTTGAATCTAATCATCCTTCCCCCATCCCGCTCAACGAAATCCTCGAAGTTTCCCGCTGGGCAATACGCATGCAGGCGATGACTCAATAATTTTTTAACTACTATGAAATCAATATGTGTTTTAGGTCTAGGTTATATCGGTTTACCTACCGCCTCCATTTTTGCCACCAAAGGGCATCCAGTGAATGGCGTCGATGTCTCTCCGCGAGTCGTTGAAATTATCAACTCCGGAAATATACATATTCAAGAACCTGATCTTGATATTTTAGTCCGAGCCGCAGTTCAATCAGGTAACTTAAAAGCCACGCTCAAGCCCGCCCCCGCTGACGTTTTTATCATCGCTGTGCCCACACCGTTTGATGTTCAAGCGGACGGATCTCGCACACCTGATTTAAAATATGTTGAATCCGCTGCCCGATCCATTGCTCCAGTCGTCGCCACAGGAAATCTTGTTATTTTAGAATCTACTTCTCCGGTAGGTACGACCGAAAAAGTTAAAGAATGGATTGAGGATGAATGTGTGAAATTGAAACGTGGACAAATTGAAGGTGTTCTCTATGCGCATTGTCCCGAGCGCATTCTTCCCGGCCAAATGCTCAAAGAGTTAGTCTCTAATGATCGTATTGCGGGCGGCTTAACTCCTGAAGCCTCAGAAATTTCCAAAAAACTTTACCAAAGTTTTTGTACCGCGGAGATATTTATCACGGATGCCCGTACTGCCGAAATGGCCAAGCTTACCGAGAACGCGTTTCGCGACGTAAATATCGCCTTTGCCAATGAGCTTTCACTGATTTGTGATCGCTTAAAAATTAATGTGTGGGAATTGATTCGTTTAGCTAATCGCCACCCACGTGTGAAAATTTTGCAACCTGGTCCAGGTGTCGGCGGACACTGTATCGCTGTCGACCCTTGGTTTATTGTTCATGCTGCACCCAAGGAAGCGCGTTTACTGCGTACCGCTCGAGAAGTAAACGACTCTAAGCCTCATCACGTGGTGGCTCAGGTTATCCAAGCCACTCAAGGCATTACTCAGCCAGTGGTCGCCTGCCTAGGCTTAGCATTTAAAGCTAATATTGATGACTTACGTGAATCACCGTCTGTTGAAATCACTGCAGAGCTGGCTCAAAGCGGATTAAAAGTTTTAGCGGTCGAGCCGCACGTGGAAAAACTTCCGGCCTCGCTTCAAGGAAAAGTTGAATTAACCGATTTAGCTTCAGCCCTAAAGCGTGCTCAAGTGATTGTATTACTCGTCGACCACCAAGCCTTTGGTTCACTCACTTTGGCTCAGCTCGCCGGTAAGAAACTCATTGATACCCGCGGAATGATAAAAGTTTAGTTTTATTAATGTATTTTTCCTTAATCAAAAACCTTGGGCCCAGTTGGCTGGCTCAACGCGTCTGGTTTAAAGTCGAAAACAAACTCGGCTTGCTAGAAAAAAGAATGCCCAAGCAATCTTGGGCGAGTCTGCAGCCTGCTTCCCTTGCTCGCTCGGCGGAATTATGGAGAAATAAAACTCCCTCTTTGCCCATCGCTTTAATTTCACGCGAAGAATTGGCTCCGTGGTGTGAAAATTATGCCATCGCCCATGGACACTCACCCGTGGCAGAAGCGCGCGGTTTGGCTCAAGGAAAAATTAGAATATTTAACAACCGATTTTTTGATCTCGGCTTCCCCTTAAATTGGAATCGCAATGTTTTAAGTGGTCGCCGTCTGGAATCCACTGCTCACTGGTCGAAAATTACCGATGCGGGTAGTGATGATATTAAAGGCGTGTGGGAAGCTTCGCGTTTCAGTTGGGTTTTTCCATTAGTCCGCGCTTGGATTATTGAGGGCAGTGATTTTTATCCAGAAACCTTTTGGAAATTATTCGAGGATTGGATGGAGAAGAATCCACCCAATCAAGGTCCGCAATGGATGTGCGGTCAGGAAGCGGCAATGAGGTTGATGGCAGTGGCCTATGCGCTTCAGGCTTTCCGTAGTCACCCCGCCACAACGGATAAAAGAATAGTTTTAACGACGCAGCTCGCGGAAGCTACGGCGAACAGAATTAATGGACATCTTACTTACGCTATTTCTCAGTCTAATAATCACGGCATCAGTGAGTCGGCGGGACTATTTACCGCCGGTGTGCTCTGGCCAAATTGTCCTCAATCGAGCGAATGGAGAGCCAAGGGAATTGAAACTTTGCTACCACAAATTCAATCTCTCGTTAATGCAGACGGCGGATTCAGTCAGCACTCCACGAATTATCATAGGCTATTTTTACATTTAATGATTTGGGTGGAAGTGGTTTTACGTTCCGAACATCAAACGTTTCCCGAAGTTACTCTTAAGAAAATTCGTGCCTCGACGAAGTTCTTAAGCGATTTATTAGATGATCAAGGAAATGTGCCTCGTTATGGTGCTGATGATGGTGCTTGTTTGTTTCCTCTCACCGGAAGTTCTCACGAGGATTTTCGTCCGGTAATCAACACTGCCCAAATACTTTTTCTTGGTTCGCGCTTATCGACCGGCCCCTGGGATGAAGAGGCCCTATTGCTCTGTGGTCCGATTTCCACCACGTCGGTTGATTGTTCAAACAAAGATTTTGTAGATAAACCTTTTTCTGGTGTATCTGTATTTCGAAATCAACTCGGCTCACTCTTTTTCAGAAACCCTACGCAGTTTAAACACCGTCCCAGCCACGCTGATCAACTGCATGTTTCACTCAAGTGGGGCAACGAGTGGGTCGCAGAAGATGGGGGCACGTTCTCATATAATTCTAAATTAGCTGGCGCCGATGGATCTAATGCTAATCAGCACAACGTAGTTACCATCAATAATCAGAACCCGATGCGTCGCTTCAGTAGGTTTCTTTGGTTGCCTTGGACGAAATGCCACCGGGTTGTTAAGCCCAATCGGATTCGTGCGGCACATACCGGCTATCCTAATTATTCTTGCGAACGAACTATCCAAAAACTTCCGCAAGGCTTTATCATTATCGACAAAATCAAAGGTAAAACGAATGCCGAAATCAGTCTGCGTTGGAATGGCCGCTCAAAATTAGCCCTCGAGCAGCTATCCATCATTGTCTCGGCGGAATCGAAAGAAGATTGGCAAACTGGTAATGAAAAAACCGGCGAAGGTTGGTATTCGTCCAGTTATGGGGCGCGTGAAGCATCTTGGGTGCGCACGATTACCACACGGGCCTCATCAGTATTTTTTGTGACCGCCATCGGTTGTTCGGTAAAATTAGAAAACAACGAACTTTGGGTCGACGGCAAAAAACACAATTTATCTAACACTTAATAAACTTTATTTTTAAAATCTATTATGAAAAAAATTGCTCTAATTTTAGGTACCAGACCTGAGTGTATTAAAATGGCACCAGTTTATTTTGCTCTAAAACAGTCTACGAAACTCGTTCCAGTGGTGATATCAACGGGTCAGCATCGACAAATGTTAGATCAGACACTGGGGGTCTTTGGCATCAAGCCAGAGTTCGACTTAAATTTGATGCAGCCCGGACAAACCCTACCCGAACTTACCAGCCGAGTCATTAGTGCAACTTCTGCCTGGTTTGCCGAACACAAGCCAGCGGCTGTCTTGGTTCAGGGTGACACCACCACGGTTTTATCTTCAGCGATTTCAGCCTTTTATAATCGTATACCCATTGGCCACGTTGAGGCAGGTTTACGGACGGGCAATATGGATTCACCTTTTCCTGAGGAAATGAATCGTCGACTCACCACGCCCTTAGCGCGCTGGAATTTTTGTCCTACAGAAACCTCAAAGGCTAATTTAATTAGAGAAGGCATAGATGCTACTACCTGTTATGTTACAGGCAATTCGGTCGTAGATGCCTTGTTCTACGTCAGAAAAAACCAAAGCATAAATGGAGTCTCCGCAAAAATTGTGGCGGAGAGGGTAGGGATTCCAGGAGCGTTTGCTCAGGAATTTTTATCCGAGACAGCTAAAAAACCTTGGATACTGGTAACCGGTCATCGTCGTGAATCTTTCGGGGGTGGCTTTGAGCGTATTTGTGAGGCGATTAATCGTATTACGCAACTACACCCCGAGGTGGGAGTATTGTATCCCGTTCATTTAAATCCCCAGGTACAAGCTCCCGTGAATCGAATTTTAGGATCTAATCCCCGCGTTGCGCTGGTCGCTCCAGCGGCTTACGAGGAATTTGTTTGGTTGATGAATCGATGTACATTTTTATTAAGTGATTCAGGTGGAGTCCAAGAAGAAGCACCTTCCTTAGGTAAGCCCGTATTAGTGATGCGGGATACGACAGAGCGTCCCGAGGGCGTGGATGCGGGCACTTGTCGTTTGGTGGGTACAAATCCCGAAACCATTCTTCGGGAAGCCGATTTGCTTTTAAATAATCCCGGTGAATATCAACGTCGTTCGAGTTTAAAAAATCCTTACGGGGACGGACAAACGTCCGAAAAAATCAGACAAATTCTTGAAGACAGTTTGAGTTAGTAAAAAATGAAAATACTTTATTTTCATCAACATTTCACGACCCCCAAAGGATCTGGTGGCACGCGTTCTTATGAGTTTGCGCAGGCTCTCATTAAACGCGGGCATCAGGTAACCATGGTATGTGGTCAAATGGATCGAGATGCACTGAATCTGCCTTATGATAGTAACTTCGGCTGGTCGCGGGGGTCGATTGATGGCATTGATGTAATTGCTCTGCCCTTAAAATATTCAAATCACGATGGTGTCGGCCGAAGACTTATCACATTTTTTAAGTATGCGGTTAAAAGTATTAAAATTGCCCTCGATTTCGAATACGACCTGGTGTTTGCCACATCAACTCCCTTGACCGCAGCGTTGCCAGGTATTTTTGCTAGTTGGTTAAAGCAGAAAAAATTTATTTTTGAAGTTAGGGATTTGTGGCCAGAACTCCCCCGCGCTATGGGAATGAAGAATCCCGTGCTCTTGGGCGGAATGTGGATAATCGAGGGGTGCGCCTACCGTTCATCGGTGGCCTGTGTTGGGCTATCCCCAGGAATTATCGAAGGAATCAAGAAACGCTCACCGAAAAATCATCCGGTGGCGCTGATTCCTAATGGTTGTGATCTAGAGATTTTTAAACCGCAACCTAAGACCCCGATAAAAATTAAAGGTATTTCGCCGGGGGACTTCGTTGCTGGTTTCACCGGAGCCCATGGTAAGGCTAATGGACTCGATGCTATTATTGAAGCGAGTCGCGAAATTAAAAAGCGGAATATTACCCACATAAAATTTCTATTGGTTGGTGATGGTTCAGAGAAAGCACGTCTCCAGAAAATGGCGGTTCAGGAACAACTAGACGGCATTATTTTTCATCCCCCGATTTCAAAAGTGGCCCTTGCCCAAATCACCGCCCAATTGGATTGTGGTCTCATGTTTTTAGATAATATACCTGCATTTTACTACGGAACTTCTCCGAATAAATTCTTTGATTACATATCAGCAGGTATTCCAGTGATTAATAATTACCCCGGCTGGCTCGCAGAAATTATAGAGAAAAATCAGTGTGGAGCTGCGATTGCGCCAGGAAACCCCGTGGCCTTGGTAGAAAAACTTCTTAATTTAGCCAGTGAGCCTGAGAAATGCCGAAAAATGGGACAGGCCGGCAGGGCACTCGCAGAAAATTCATTTTCCCGGGAGATACTCACCACGCAGTTTTGTGAATTTATCGACAACAATTTATGACTAGACCTGAATCCATTGCACTCATTCTAAAGCGAATACAAATATTAGGCGCTGAATTAGCTAAGCCCGAATTATGTCAGGCGACTGAAGCCACAAAGCTCTTTGGCGAAAGTTCAAGTTTGGATAGCATGGGATTAGTGACACTTATTGCCGACTTGGAGGAAGATATCCGCCAGCAGTATAAGATATCCGTCACCTTAGTGGATGAAAAAGCTATGAGCCGACTCACATCTCCATTTCGATCCGTTCATCATTTGGCAGATTATATAACGTTAGTCGTCAACGACACAAAATCATAATATGCCTACCGCAGTCATCACAGGAACGTCGCGAGGTTTAGGTCACGCTCTCACTGAAAAATTATTATCTTTGGGGTGGTATGTATATGGCATCTCCCGGAGTTCATCCCGAATACCCCATCCAAATTTTCAAGAATACTTGGTGGATATTACTGATGAATCAGCAGTCCAGCGTGTGGTTAATTCAATCAAAGAAGCTGGAAAGCCTATTGAACTTTTAGTAAATAACGCTGGGGCGGCTTCGATGAATGCGGTTTTACTTACACCGTTTAAAACAGCTGAGTCAATCATGAGACTTAATTACCTCGGCAGTTTTAATACGACTCAATTATTTGGGAAAATTATGGCAAGGCAGCGCCATGGTTTGATCATTAATATAACAACGGTGGCCGTTCCCTTAAATCTTGAAGGCGAAGCTGCTTATGTAGCCAGCAAGGCTGCGGTTGAGGCATTAACACGGGTAACGGCCAGAGAGATTGTCGCTCAAGGCGTCAAGATAATCGCATTAGGTTTTGGACCCATCGATACCGATCTGACGCGGGCAATTAGTCGCGACAAGATCCAAAAGATTAACGACCAAATTGGTCGTCCTCGCGGGACTACACTTAATGAAGCGACAGACTTTATCTTGGAGAAAATAAATAACGCAGAAATAATTTCAGGCTCCGTGGAGTATCTCGGCGATATCAGATGAATTCTTGGATTAAAATCCGCTGGAAAAGTTTTTCTAATCAACCTGCCTTAGCAGGTCGGGGCGGTGATATCGCTTATTCTGATTTAGTAACTCTGTGGGATGAGGCGGTGGTGGACTTAGAAAAACTAAATTTAAAAACTGCCACAACCTTTGGTTTAATCGGTAACTATAGTGCCGCCACCGTCGTCTGGATGATGGTTTTAGAGGATGCTGGGCACCTGATTGTTCCATTGTTAGCGGGCGATGAAGAAAGTTCCCGAAAATTATCTTCGGCAGGTGCGACCTATTTAATTTTTGCGAATAGCCGCACATGGAATATAAAACACCAGAGTAATGTAGAACACCAACACCCTTTTGTCTTAGAATTAATAGAAAAAAAACAAAGCGGGGTTATTTTGTTTTCCAGTGGAACATCGGGGCCGGCCAAATTAATCGTCCAAAATTTCTCTGATTTACTGAATGTTCATAAGAGTAAAAGGCCCCACCGCTTATCTATTTTAGTTGTTTTGGCCTATGATCATATCGGAGGAATTAACACTCTTCTCGAAACCTTAAGCTCGGGTGGTTTAATGGTTATCCCTGAAGATAAATCTCCCGCAAAAATAATTGAAGCCATTGAGCGCTATAAAGTCACAATTTTGCCTGCCTCCCCATCATTTTTAAATCTCTTAGCCTTATCGGGTTTAGTTACTTCGGAAAAAATTAAATCGTTACATTTAATAACCTATGGCACAGAACCCATGCCCGAGACGCTCCTCGAAAGAATACGTCTGACCTTTCCGGGTAAACGCTTAAAGCAGACGTTTGGGACAACCGAAACAGGAATTTTACGTACCGAAAGTGTCGGATCGGGCTCTAATTTTTTCAGATTTAGCGATCCCGAATTACAATGGAAAATTATCGATGATGAACTCTGGCTTAAATCCACTACACAAATAAAAGGCTATCTAAATACTCCAAACCAGAACTTCACTGAAGATGGATGGTTTAGAACCGGCGATAGAGTAGAAGTAGATTCCACGGGAAATATTCGTATCCTAGGTAGGATGGGTGATGCCATTAATGTTGGCGGCAATAAATTAATGCCCATCGAGGTTGAATCGGTTATGTTGGATGTTCCTGGGGTAATAGATTGCCGCGCGTTTGGAGTGCCGAATGCATTATTAGGTCACGTCGTAGCTGCGGAAGTTGTTGGTAGTTCGGACCAAAATCACGAATCTTTACGAGCGTCCATCCGCCAATTTTGCAGAACGCGTTTGCCTGCCTACAAGGTACCCGTATCAATCAATTTTGTTACGAGTATTATGGGAGATAGACTTAAAAAATCTCGGACTAATTAACCATCTAAAATGCAAGAACTTTTACCGTATTTTTTTATAGATGTAGCCTGCGTTTTATTCTGCACCGGCCTCATTTGGAGAACCTTCACTCTTTGGCATCCGTTCACATTGTATATTTTTTTCCATGTCTACAGTTTTACCTATCGGACTTATCAATTATGGAATGGGGCGCCGCCGATGTATGCAGAAAATCCCGCCGCCGACATTATTAAAAGTGATGAAATCATAAAAGGCTTATTAATTGCAGATCTAGCGATCATCGCCTTTGCCCTAGGTAGTTATATAGCCCAAAAAGTTTATTTTAAAAATGTATCCAAGCCTGTCGGTAGGACGAATATCAACAAAACAATTATACTTTTAGTCTGTTTAGTTTGTCTCCCCCCTGGGATATTTGTGTTACTCCAAACTAAAACGGGTATGACAACCCAAATTTTTTCTCAGTCGAGTTACTATCAAGTATTAGCCCTGTGGCCAATTTCTTGTCTTTATGTTTTGGTGTTTACCTATGGCTGGCGCTGGTGGACCAATCTCGGTGTGTTTCTATATCTATCGCTGGTGGCATTACAGGGTTACCACCGTACCATGTTGATTTTACCTATTATTTTCTTTATCGTGATTTTTCTCCTAAAAAATCGTCGACGCTGGCTGGGGGTAGGAACGTTACTGCCGTTGCTCTTTTTATTTATTATTTTCGGGAGATTAAAATATATCGGACGAGCATTTCAGAATAACGACTATAGTGAAATGATGTTTCAGGTTTCACAGTCCTTCAAACCATCGGTTGAGGGTGACGAACAGAGTTCTGAGCAGTTTTTAGATCAGTATTGCGGATTTATCTCAATGACAGATACGGCGCAGAAAGTGGGGTATGGAAGTAATTACCTGGGTATTTTAGTTTTACCAATACCAAGAGACATTTGGCCCAATAAACCAGGACAAGCAGATCACATCGCTGAAGTTTCAACCCCCACCCGTCAGTACGACCGAGAGGGTAGAATTATAACTTATATTGGTGAATCCTACTATAATTTCCGATACCTTGGGGTCTTTTTCATATCACTGTTTTTCGGTTACTTTCTTACAAGGTGGTGTTTAGTTTCGGTCATTGGGCCTTATAGACGTTTAGGAGTTGTTGCTTATGCCCTGTTCTTTACGACGCTTATTCAATTTTACCGTGATGGCGTTTCCTCAATCGTCATTTTCGGAATAGCCCACCAGATTCCATTTATCACGATATTTGTCTTACATAAAGCATTGGGTTCTGCTCTAAAAACCACCGATGAACCGCCTGCCCAAGCCCTTAGGGAATTTGGCCTAAAATGAAAACTGCCCTAAAAAATTTTAAGATACGCGCAATCGCTCTATCCACTGGTTCCGTTACAAGATCCTACATTGAAGATGGATTGGCCCAAGGCATTCCTCAGATTAAGTTAGAACGAATATCTCAAACCATCGGCCTAAATATTCGGAAAACGGCACTGAATAATATCACCGCCTTAGATTTGTGTGAAGATGCTAGCCGCCGCCTCCTTAGACAGCTTGATTTAGATGTAAGTTCAGTTGACGCGATTATTTTTGTGACCCAGACGCCTGACTATGCGCAACCGAACAACGCGTCGCTCCTGCATGGTCGATTGGGGTTAAGCCAAGATACGATGGCCTATGATATATCCATGGGCTGTTCGGGCTGGGTGTATGGATTGCATCAAGCTGCACTGCTCTGTGCACATGGTGGTTTGGGTAGAGTTTTACTTTGTGCGGGCGATACGCTTAGTCGAACAACTCATAAATTAGATCAATCGATTAACCCACTTTTTGGTGATGCTGGTTCGGCTACTTTAATTGAACGAAGCGGGGCAGAAGATACGATGTATTTTATGTTTGGTACTGACGGTAGTATGAGCTCAGCAATTAAAGTTCCCGCTGGTGGCTCGCGCGAACCTCTTACGAGTAAATCTAAAGAAGAACTTAAGGACAAATTCGGCAACATCACTACCCAAGAAAATTTACAAATGAACGGGGCTGATGTTTTTAATTTTACCTTAAGAGATGTGCCGCAGGCTATTCAGGCTGTGCTGACGCATGCAAATTATAAAGTAAGTGAGGTTGATGCATTAGTTCTCCATCAAGCTAATAAGTATATCGTTCAGTTAATTGGTCAGAAAACTGGCTTTAATCCTCAGCAAGTTCCGAACGCCGTATTTGAAAAATTTGGCAATCAAAGTTCAGCTTCCATTCCCTGTGTGCTTATCGATTCGCTAGGCGAGGCGTTAACAAAAAAAGCCGTCAAGGTGGTTGGTTGTGGTTTCGGTGTTGGGCTTTCCTGGGCAGCTTTTGCCGGTGAGATTGGTCCGGTTACAGTCTGCCCCATTCAACCTTACCCGCAAACCCCATGAAACAAACCGATCTTTTGATTGCCCTACAAAGTGATGTGGATTGTTTTTCGGGGGCGACCATCGATACGCCATTAGAAAGTCTTCCTCGTTGGGACTCTTTATCTATATTATTGGTAATTTCGCATATTGAGGCTAACTATAAAATTATATTATCGGGCCAACAAATCCGCGAATGTCGAACCGTGAGAGATCTCCTAAATTTAATTCCAACCTTATGAAGAATTTATATATTATTGGAGCGGGTGGTTTTGGCCGTGAAGTGTATACTTGGTTACAAAGCCATCCCCATTACCAAAAGGAATGGCAAATCGCAGGTTTTTTAGATGATAACCTCGCGGCCCTCCAAAATTTCGGTGATTTTGCACCTGTGTCGGCGATTCAGGGACACGCGGTTAGCGCAAGAAATGTTTACGTCTGCGGGCTGGGTTTACCCGTAATGAAAACAAAAATTCTTAAAAACTTTTTATCAGCGGGTGCTGAGTTCATCAATTTTATTCATGCAACTGCTACAATCGGCAGCCGAATTAAAATGGGTCAGGGAGTTTTTATTTGTCCAGGGGTTAGTATTTCTACCGATATCAGTATTGGTGACTTTGTTATGATTGGTCCTAATTCAACGATTGGACATGATGCCACCATAGGAGATTGGACCACTTTATGTGCACAATGCGATGTCACCGGTAAGGTAAATATTGGAAACGAGGTTTTCCTTGGAAGCCGAGTGTCCATTATTCCTAGTATTAAAGTTGGCTCACGTTCTATCCTGGGGGCGGGTGCGGTAGTGATATCAAATGTACCCGAAGCCGTTACGATGGTTGGCAACCCAGCCCGAATTTTATAAACCACTTATGAAAAAATTTATCTTATATTTTGGTGGGTTTTTATTATTAAGTATTTTTGGTTTAATCGTTTATACGGAATTTTTAACCCCCCGCTCTCGTCGTTTCACGGGAAGCTTAGAAAAGGTTTTACCGCCTGATGGTTTTGATGGTTGGAAACGCGAAGCTATTCCGCTGGGCGATTCGAATGCGGCCAAAGCCAATGTGCAGGGCATTTTAAATTATAGTCAGGCGGTGCAGTATTTATACACCAAGAATAAATCGCAGTTTCTGATTTATGTAGCCTATTGGGAGCCCTCGACTGTGTCGGTGGCTGATGTCGGTACACACAATCCCGACTCCTGTTGGGTAAATAATGGCTGCACGCGCACGGATCGCGATTATGCCGTGGCTGGTACGGTGGGTACGCGTGCCTTACAGCCTTATGAATATGGACAGTATATCACCCCGCAGGGTCCTCGACAAAATGTATTGTTTTGGCACTTGGTAAATGGACAGCCTAATCGTTACGCCGATCAAGAACAAGGCTGGCGCGCAGGACTTAAAGGACGCCTCGAAAGATTTCCCTTACTCATCAAAGACTTCAAAGAATTTGGCCTTAATCAAAAGAACGAACAAATGTTTATTCGGATTTCCACCTTTCAGCCCATAAAAAATTTACTCGCTGACCCTGCAAACGAGAAAATTTTTAACGCCTTAGAAGAAATCGGAATTTTTCAAAACCAAGCCTGGAAATAATTTATGTCACGCATTTATTTATCTGCACCTGATATCGGTAAAGCTGAACAAGCCTATGTGAATGAGGCTTTTGCCACTAATTGGGTTGCCCCGGTTGGCCCTCATATCGACGCGTTTGAAAAAGAATTTTCTCAAGTCGTTGGGACAAAGTATGCGGTCGCCTTGTCCTCGGGCACGGCCGCCTTACACTTGGCGCTTCGTCTGGCGGGGGTAACGACTGGTGATGAAGTCCTTTGCTCTTCTTTAACATTTATCGCTTCAGCTGCCCCAATTACTTACCTGGGGGCCCATCCAGTATTTATCGATTCCGATGAACAGAGTTGGAATATGGATCCTTCTCTAGCGATTGAGGTTATCGAGAAAAAGGTACGCACTGGTAAAACTCCCAAGGCGCTAGTCTTAGTTCATTTATACGGTCAATCTGCCGACACCCAGCCCATTAAGGAATGCTGTGATAAGTATGGCATTAAACTCATTGAAGATGCCGCGGAGGCATTGGGAGCCACTTATAAGAGTGGTACGCCAGGTTCAATGGGTTGGGCTGGAATTCACTCCTTTAACGGAAATAAAATTATCACCACGTCCGGTGGAGGAATGCTGGTCACCAATGACGAGAAACTCGCGACGACGGCGCGGTTTTTATCCACTCAAGCCCGCGACCCTGCGCCACACTATCAACACACGACGATTGGTTATAATTATCGTATGAGTAATATTTGCGCGGGTATCGGACGTGGCCAATTAATCGAGTTAGATAAGAAGGTTGCCCGCCGGAGAGCCCATTTTGAAGCCTACCGAAAAGCTTTCGAAGGTTTACCAGGTTTTACAATGCAACCCGAGGCGCCTTGGGGTAAATCTACTCACTGGTTAAGTTGTTTAACTATCAACCCACTGAAATCAAAATTATCGGCAGAAGATATCCGACTCGCCCTCGAAAAATCAAACATTGAATCCCGACCCGTTTGGAAACCTTTACATTTACAGCCCGTTTTTAGTTCAGCGGAGTATCATGGAAGGGGAGTTAGCGACAAAATATTCTCGGAAGGGTTATGCATTCCTTCAGGCTCAGGTTTAACCGACACTGATCGGCAAATGGTAATTAACACGATAAAGAATTTATTTTAAGAGATAAATTCAGCGTTTTTGTAATCAAAATGTCACAGCCTGCCGTTATTGTTTTTGCTGGTCCACGCGACCGGTATGAATCCGCATTAGCGTTACAAGAAAACCAAGCATTAGAAGCCTTGGTTACAGAAGCTTACTTTTCAAAATTCTGGGCCCAGACAAATCTTTTAGGCAATTACTTTCATCGATTTGCCTCTCATCGCCATCACCGTGATATACCATCACCTAAAGTAAACACATCATTAATCTCGCTCTATCATGTGATGGCCGCCCGTTTTAAACCACGTAAAAATTGTCCCCACCTACACGCCAGTGATCGAAATCTAAGTATACTCGCAGCAAAATTAGCCATAGAGCGCCATGTGCCACTCATCGCTTATAGTTATTATGCCAGCGCTGGCTTCAAATTGATGGAAAATACTGGATTAAAAAAGATACTATTTCAGGTACATCCCCACGGAAAATTTCTACGTGAACTTTTTACCGCTGAAATAGAAAAGTGCCCCGAAGCCCGTAGTTCGATCATGGAAGAGACCGAAATGTCTCCCTTGTATGATGATAATAACGATTCATTCACCCAGGCCGATGGAATCATCTGTGCAAGCTCCTTCACGAAATTAAGCTTAAATAAAGTCGGCTCTACGGCGCCCACCGATGTAGTTAATTACGGTGTCGATATCGAATTATTTTCACCGCGAACTTCTTTCCCTACAGCCAAGACATTTACGGTTGGCTTCATCGGGGCACTTTCCCAACGCAAAGGAGCACGTTATTTACTCGGGGCTTTGGCTAAATTTCCTAAAGGTTCGATCAAGCTGATTATTTATACGCGCGCAGCAATTAACAAAGAGCTCATCAAGGGTTTTGAGTCGGTGGAGGTAGAGGTACGCCAAGGGCTGAATGACAAACAATTGGCTGAAGATATTAAACAATGTGATATCATGGCACTACCCTCAATTGCGGAAGGGTTTGGATTAGTCATTCTTGAATCTATGGCCTGTGGCGTGCCCGTTCTTTGTACGACAAGCACGGGGGGTCTGGATATAATATCTCATCGTCAGGATGGTTTTGTGGTTCAGCCTGGAAGTGTAGAGTCGATTTATGAAATACTAGATTGGGGTCTCAGAAATAGACATGAGCTGTTTCAAGTTGGCCAAGCCGCACGTAAAAAAGCAGAAAACTTTACTTGGGCTAGTTATCGTCGCCATTTTTTTGCCTCATACCGCGAGTTAATAAATAAAAAATAAATTTCTGCTCAGCTTAATATGACTTTCAAGCGTATCTTAAATTCTAGTATTCTTATGGGGGGCGCTCAGGCTATAACTTTAGCCTGTGCTTTTGTTCGTTCGAAACTGATTGCGGTTTTACTGGGCCCGGCGGGTATTGGTATTAATGGTTTATTAACTGGTTATAGTGGAAATATATTTGCGCTGGCGGGTTGGGGCTTAGGTACTTCAGGCATTCGATCTATCGCTGCTGCTACTGAAGAGTATAAAGCAGCTAAGTTTGCTGCCGCCAAAAAATTTGGAATTCAGTTAAGCTGGTTTGGATTAATCTTATCCATTATTTTATTTATTCCGGTTGCCCAATTAACCTTCGGAAATCTGGATTATTCTCTAGAAATTTTCATTACCGGACTGGGTGTTCCCTGTCTCATCCTCACCAGTATATTTACCGCTGTCTTACAGGCGCATGGACAGACCAAAACCCTAGCCAAAATTCAGATAATCACAGCTTTTATAAGTTTAGTATTAGGATTACCGCTCATTTATTTTTTTAAAACAATCGGCATCGCCTTAGCTTTATTCATCACAGCGGTTACCCCCTTGCTGGCCTCATGGAAATTTTCTAAAGCCTATCAACCTGAGCCAGTACCCGTTGACCCTGCAGATTTAACACAATTACGGAAACTGGGCACAGCAATTATGGTCACAGGGCTTACTTATCAACTGTCCGCTTACACCATTCGCTGTTTATTAGTAGATAGTATGGGCATTTCAGCCGCGGGATTCTATCAGGCGGCTTGGGCTATTTCCGGCGCACTCCCCGGCTTTATCTTTTCTGCGATGGGCACCGATTTTTTTCCGCGTGTGGCAGCAGCGGAAGATGAGAATAAGGCGCGTGAACTTTCCGAGCACCAGATTTTAGCGGCTCTCATTTTAGCTCTGCCTGTCCTGGCGGGAATGTTAACCATGGGTAAAGACACCATCCATCTCCTTTACTCCAATCAATTTGATGAATCCATTCCGATGTTAAGTTGGCTGACATGGGCAATTTTTCTAAGATTAGTTTCTTGGCCGCTTAGTTATTGGCTGCTGGCTCGGGGTTCATCTCAAACCATCATTATATTAGATTGTGCTCACAATATCTCCCTCGTGGTAATGACGTTTTTCTTAATACCTTTTTTCGGTTTGATCGGTACCGCCATTGCGACGATTGCAGGCCAAGTTATTTATTTAATCATTATGTCAATAATTGTTAAAAAACGATCAGGAAAGTTTCTAAGTTCTAAAGTTCTAGGGGCAATTTTACTGGCCGCCTCGCTCTTATTTATAGCTCATGCGGGCACGAATTATTTCACTAGTAGATATTTTGGAGTGATTTCCACCCTCATCATTTCGGCCATATCTGCTGGACTATATTTCTATATCAGCCATTACACAACTACTCCAAATACCAAATAAACCAAATGAAAGCTGTCATACTTGCGGGCGGGTTAGGAACGCGTTTGAGTGAAGAAACTCATCTTCGGCCTAAGCCGATGATTGAAATAGGTGGCAAGCCCATGCTCTGGCACCTTATGAAGATTTATTCAGCACAAGGGATCAACGAATTTATTGTCTGTGCCGGATACAAGGGTTTTATCATCAAAGAATATTTTGCAAATTACTTTTTACATAACTCTGATGCCACCTTTGATTTGTTAAATAATAAACTTACTATTCACCATAGTAATGCTGAGCCCTGGCATGTAACGGTGGTTGATACGGGTGAACAAACGATGACCGGTGGTCGTCTTCGCCGTGTTAAAAAATTCTTAGCTAACGAAACGTTTTGTTTTACGTACGGCGACGGATTGAGTGATGTGAAAATTCAGGAAACCATTAATTTTCACAAAAAACATGGCGGTAAGGCTACGATTACAGCCGTCCAGCCGCCGGGCCGATTTGGCATCTTAGAGATTAATAACCAGGACATGGTTAATAGCTTTTTAGAAAAACCCCAAGGTCAGGGTACATGGATCAATGGTGGGTTTTTTGTTCTAGAGCCTTCCGTGATCGATTTAATTGCCGATGATACTGTGGTCTGGGAGAAGCAGCCCTTAGAAGACTTGGCTGCACAAAAACAACTCCATGCCTATAAGCATGAAGGTTTTTGGCAGTGTATGGATACGGTGCGCGATAAATTACTTCTCGAAAGTCTTTGGGAGTCTGGTTCTGCACCTTGGAAGTCTTGGAAATAATTTATGTTTAATAATATCTACCGAGGTAAAAAAGTTTGGCTTTCTGGCCACACTGGCTTCAAGGGGGCATGGTTAGCTGAGTGGCTAATTTCACTCGGTGCCGAAGTTCGTGGTTATGCTTTGGCCCCCGATAATACCCAGTTACTTTTCGGCGAACTTCAATTAGACAAGCGAACAGATTCTCAATTTTTAGATATTAATAGCGCCGAAGATGTTAAGAAATCCATTTTAGAATTTAACCCCGACTTTGTTTTTCATTTAGCTGCGCAGCCCTTAGTCAGACTTTCCTATGAGATTCCGCGACAGACAATCGCCACCAATGTCTTGGGGACCGTCCATGTTTTGGATGCCTTAAGGTTTCTCAAAAAAAATTGTGTGACCGTAATTGTAACATCAGATAAATGTTACGAAAATTTAGAAACAGGTCATCCGCACGAAGAAGGTGACCGGATGGGGGGCAGCGATCCCTACAGTGCGAGTAAGGGTATGGCTGAATTGGTTGTGACTACTTACCGAAGATCTTTTTTTGGTGAAAAAAGTCTTATAAAAATTGCCTCGGGTCGTGCGGGTAATGTTATCGGAGGCGGGGACATGGCGGCTGACCGTATTGTTCCTGATATCATTAGATCTTATTACGCACAACAGTCCGTGGGCGTAAGAAATCCCTCATCGACACGCCCTTGGCAGCACGTCCTTGAACCTCTTTCAGGTTATCTTTGGCTCGGGGCAACGATGGCCCATCCTGAACTAGTTGCTCAACCGCTTTCTTTTGCCACAGATTTTAATTTTGGTCCTAATCCTGAAGCCGTCCGCACGGTAGATGACTTAGTTTCACAATTTAAATTAGTTTGGCCTGATTTAAAGGTTATAAAAGGTCCCGCTGGTCCACACGAGGCTGCCAAACTTAGTCTTTCAATCGAAAAAGCTATTAAAGTTCTGAAGTGGTCACCCGTTTGGAATTTCGAAAAAACCATCAAAAAAACCGCAGGTTGGTATAGTAGCCGCGCACAAAATCATGAAGTTGGCCAACTGTGCAAAAATGACATCCAAGAATATTTTTCAGATGCTCAACAAATGGGATGCCTATGGACACGTTGAATGAGATCCAAGGCAGACGATGTTTTATCACAGGCGGAAGAGGTTTTATCGGAAAATCATTAATTAAAAAACTCACAACTTTGGGTGCGAAAGTCAGCGCACCATCGAAAAGTGAAATGGATATAACCCATTCACTTAAAGTTAATCAAGAAGTTCAAATTGCTCAGCCCGAAATATTATTCCATTTAGCCGCAACCAGTGTCGTTGATGTTTCTAATCCATTAAGTACCCACGACATTAACGTAGCCGGTACTTCTAATTTAATTTCCGCCGTTAAGAGTTTAAAAAACCCCCCCATCGTCATTTTAATGGGTTCGGGTTTTGAATATAAAACCCAAGAATCACCTTTAGTGGAAACCGATCCATTAGAATCCCAAAACGCATATGGTTTATCTAAAATCTCCGCCGCCCAAGAGGCTCGGAGGCTAGGGCAGGGGCTTTCGATTAATTGGATAAGACTGTTTAATTCTTATGGACCCGATGATGTTCCAAGCAGGTTGCTACCTTATATAGTTAATCAAGCGCGGGCGGGATTGCCCATTGAGGTTACTGATGGGGGTCAAATTCGGGACTTCACTTTTGTGGATGACGTAGCTGAAGGGTTAATTCGTCTAGCCTTATCCGCGAAAAATTCTACCGCGTGGGAAGATATTAATATGGGTTCAGGTCAGCCAATTTGTTTAAAAGATTATATAGAGTTAATTAAACAAATATTAGCCGAGTTTAATATCGTTGCGGACATTCGTTATGGGGCTAAGTCCTATCGTCCGGGCGAAGCAATGAATATGACTCCAGATATTACTCGCTTACAAAAAAAATTGGGATGGAGACCGTCCACTCCCATTAAGGAAGGCGTGCGGAATACGGTTCAATTTATACTCTCAACCACGAAATAATACTATGAAAATATCACTCGCACTCCCTGTATATAATGGAGCCAATTATATACGTGAAGCACTTGAAAGCGTTATCTTACAAGGGAAGTCTTTGGACGAGATTGTAGTATCTGACAATTGCTCGACTGACGAAACTCCTCAAATCGTACAAGAGTTCGCCGCTCGAGACCCACGAGTTCGCCTTGAGCGCTCTGAGGTTTTCTTAGAGATAGCCGATAACATGTCGCGAGCCATCCGCCTTTGCCGCAATGAGTGGATTCAGTTACTTTGTCATGATGACTTATTGAGACCTGGAGCAATTGAAGCCCTCGCCCAAATATTA
>CAIMFE010000129.1 GCA_903840235.1 uncultured Opitutia bacterium
AGACGTAGCTGACAAAGGCGGGACGACCTTCAGAGCGACAGCGAGCAAAAGTTTGGGCCAAGCGTTGCATGGACTATGAACAAGACGGATTTTATAATGAGAGCAAGCCCAGGTGCGGTGAACTCGGGCTTTCTTTTAATGGTTTTAAGGGCAGTTTTGGGGTAATAAGTAACGAATTCTCGTATTGCCAAGTAGCCAAGAAGTATAATGGTGAACCCTCTGTTGGCCCAGGTGGTGGAATGGTATACACAGCAGACTTAAAATCTGCCGCCGCGAGGCTTACCGGTTCGAGTCCGGTCCTGGGCACCAACAGAATCTTAAAATTCAATACGCTTATATTTGAGCATTTTAATTTCTTGTAATTGATTAGTTGGGGTGGTTATTTCACGCTGATACTTTAACCTGTCGCAGATGAAAAAACACCTCTCAGTATTCTTTTCCCTTTTTGGCATGATTTGCTTTAGTGCTAGTGCTCAAGCAGCTACTTTTAATTTACAATTTCGTTATCCCGACCAACAGACTTTGTTTGCAGATAATGGAACTGTAAAAGACGGAGACATGAACTTAGTATGGAACGGATATTATGTAACTTCCATTACAAGCAGTCAGTTTATTTTTGATCAAGTGGGTGGAAGTACCACATGGCCAAGCGGTGTTGCCTTCTGCGGACCGGTCTTTACGCTTACTTCCCCAGGGATTATTCAGAGTGTTACACTAGACGGATCTACTACAATAAATACTAATCAAAGTGGTTTGAAAATATCTTACACGAATAATAAAATTTATTTAAACTGGGAAGGTGTAAGCGTTAATCACGGTCAGAAAATAGTTTATAACTATACAGTTAGTTCCGTCCCAGAGCCCTCCACTTACGGACTCATCGGTCTTGCCGCACTCGGTTTAGCTTTTGCAGCTCGTCGTCGTAAGTTGAAGACTGCGTAAGGCTAACTAGCAGGGAAGGGATGTTCGGAGTTTTAACTCTTTGCCTTAATCGGACGGCGTTTGTTTTTAATATGTGCCCTAATGACGTCTGCGGCACGTTGGTGCACTTGGCTTTGGCGGTTCTCCGCGAGCCAAATTTTCAACAATCCAGTAAAGAAAAAATAGGTTCCTAAAGCGGTGGTTTGCGGATCTAGGTGAGGACTTAGAATTTTTTCTCTCAAAGCTTCTTCATAGAGTTCGGTGATCTCCCGTAAGAAATCGCGTCCGCTCGTCATGAGCTCATTCCGAACGCTGGCAAATTCACCAACGAACTCACAATGCCAGAGCATAACCTCAAAAGTTTGTCGTGCTTCAGTATCGGTTTCCAATCGATGCAGCGCGGCAAGTAGGCCGTTCTCTAACTTGGATAGGGCATCGCCATGCGACTTTTGATTTAATTGGAGCAGTCGTCCAGTCTGACTGCGTACCGCCCGAAAGAGGTCGGCCTTGTTTTTAAAGTGCCAATAAACGGCGCCGCGGGTCACTTCGGCCTCGGAAGCGACCTCTTCGAGCGAGGTTGTGGAGACCCCACGACGATTAAAAACCACCCGTGCGGATCGGATGATTTTCTCCCTGGTGAGGGCTGCCTCTGCTTTGGTCTTGCGAGCCATAGGTGACTGTTTAGATTTACATACATGAATGTATGTAAATACAGAATTGTCGAGGTCGTTCTTTGCGGAGCGGTGTTAAGTATTTTTTCTGGGTGCAAACCAGCCGAGCAACCCGCGCCTCATCCCTTAACGGCGGCGGTGATGACTGCCGAAGTCACTCCCGTTCCTCAACAAGTGAAAGTTTCGGGTCAGGTGGACGGTACCCGCGAAGTTGAAGTCCGCGCTCGGGTCACGGGAATTCTTTTAACGCAATCGTATCGCGAAGGTGAATTCGTAAAAGCGGGGGAATTACTTTTCAAAATTGATCCAGCTCCCTACGAAATTGCTTTGTCCTTAGCGAAGGCTCAATTGGCGCAAGAGCAGGCACGGGCCGAGCAGGCGACCGCCGAAGCTAAACGTCAGGCGACTTTACTGAGTCAAAACGCCGCCAGTGCTAAAGAAGCTGGCGATGCACAATTATTAGCTGATAGTGCGACTGCGGCGAAGGAAGTGGCTGCCGCGAAAGTTAAGAGTGCAGAGCTCGATTTATCTTACTGTGAAGTGCGTGCACCGATTGATGGTTATGCCGGACGATTACTTCGTTCGGAAGGATCATTGGTTACTCCCGGTACGGACGGACTTCTCACTACTTTAGTACAACGCGATAAAGTTTGGGTTCGCTTTGGTATTTCCGAACAAGAGTTTACCCGTGTATTTGCTGGCGATGCTGCCATTGCCAATCAGGCCAAAGTCACTGTGACTTTAGCGAATGGCGTGAAGGTTAATGAGTTAGGTAAAATCAATTTCGTGTCCGCTCAAGTGGATCCACGTTTGGGCACCATTCAAATGCGAGCGGAGTTTGATAATGCCACGAACACTTTAATCCCCGGACAGTTTGTCCGCGTCGATTTAATGGGTCAGACTATTACCACCGCCGTAACCGTCCCAGCCAGTTGCCTGCTTCAATCTTCTCAAGGGCGTTTCGTTTATGTTCTAAACGCAGAAGGCAAAGCACAAATGGTTCCTATTCAAATCGCGCAAATTCAAGGACCCGATGCAGTGGTGAGTGCCGGGCTCACAGCCGGTGACCGCGTGATTATCGATAACATCCAAAAAATCCGTCCAGGAAATCCTGTGCAAGTCAGGGGCAATCCTCCTGCTAATAAATAAGTTATGATTTGGGAATTTTTCGTTCGTCGCCCTATTTTCGGCACCGTCGTTTCGATCGTCATCGTGATGGCT
>CAIMFE010000130.1 GCA_903840235.1 uncultured Opitutia bacterium
AAGAGCCAAGGCGCCAAAGGTCTTGCGTTTATTAAGTGTGAAGCCGGTGAATGGAAATCGCCGATCACTAAATTCTTCTCCGACGAAGAAAAAGCCGCACTCAAGAAAGAACTTAATATTGAAGATGGAGACATCGTCTTCTTCGCCGCGGCACCTTGGGAACAGGCTTCAACCATCCTCGGACGTATCCGCCTCGAATCAGCCGCACTCTTGAAGGCACGCGGACGAATGAATCTGCCGACCAATCAATATAACTTCCTTTGGGTGATTGAATTCCCTCTCATGCTTTGGGATGCGGAAGAAAAACGTTATATCTCAGCGCACCACCCGTTCACTGCACCGGTAGTTGAAGATGAAAAACTTTTAGAAACTGAACCCGCTAAAGTTCGCGGTCAGCACTACGACATCGTTCTTAACGGCGTAGAGCTCGGCGGTGGATCGATTCGTATCCACAACCCTGCGATTCAGAAAAAAGTCTTTGAGGACATTCTTAAGATTCCTCAAGACGTGGTCGAAAGTCGCTTTGGTTACATGCTTAAGGCGTTTTCCTTCGGTGCCCCTCCTCACGGCGGTATTGCGCTCGGATTTGACCGCGTGGTGGCCATGTTGGCGGGACGTAGCTCGATTCGCGATATTTTAGCCTTCCCCAAGACTCAGAGCGGCCAGGACTTAATGGCGCAAAGCCCAAGTCCAGTGACGGCTAAGCAGCTCCGCGAATTACGCATCAAGGTCGTCGACGAAGAGCCTAAGCCAAAAGTCTAAGAAGTTAAGATTTTTAGACGGACAAAGGTCCTGGTGTCGCTTACATAGCAAACACACCCCTATGCGCTATTCACCCGTTGTACTGGCCCTCTGCTTTGTTCGTCTCTGTGCTCAAACCCTTTCTACCGACACGGCTAAGATCAGTGAGGTCACCGTTTACAGCGACCGTGCTGAGGTGGTTAAACGTCTCGAAGGCAAGCTCGAGGCCGGTGAACATGTTTTGAATTTCGATAATCTGCCAGGATCTGCTGATTTAAGTTCCGTGCGCGTTCAAGGAAAGGGTGACTTTGCGTTGATCGATATCAAAGCCGAAACCGTTCAGACGACCGATACTGCGGACACTCGCTTAAAAGAACTGGAAGACAAAAAAGAAGAATTATCAAAACAACTTAAGGAATTAAACATGAGCGATGCGCGGATTAATAATCGCAAAGCTGCATTAGAAAAAATTCTCACCCGTTTAACGACGACCACAGCCACCGCAACCGCACCAGCTGAAATGGATACGGCTAAGTGGTCGAGTTATCTTCAATTCCACACGGATGCGTTGGAAAAATGCGATAAGGAAATTTTTGCTAATGCCCAAACCACTCTCGCAGTGCAGAAAGAAATCAATCGCATCGTCCGCGAAATTGAAAACCTGAATGTAAAACGCGTTAAATATCGCAATGTGGCTAAGGTTAAAATCGATGTTAAGAAATCGGGCCTGATTCAACTAGACATTTCCTACATTGTACATGGACCCAGCTGGAGACCTTCCTACGATGTTCGCGCTAATACCGTTCAAGGTAATTTAGAACTCACCTATAATGCAGAGGTACGTCAGTCCACCGGTGAAGACTGGAAAGGTGTAGCTTTAAAACTTTCAACGGCACAGCCAGGCATCGGCGGTCGCGAACCCCATCTCTCACCCTGGTTTATTAACAAACAGCAACCCATCGTCGCGCTAGGCGCATCGGCCCCGATGGCCATGGCCAAGAGCTCATCACGTGGCAGACAGGACCAAATGATGAATGCTTATGTCGCTGAGGCTGACTCACCAG
>CAIMFE010000131.1 GCA_903840235.1 uncultured Opitutia bacterium
AAGAGTATCGAGAAAGAAGTCGCTGCCCTATCCAAAAACGAGCTCACTCGCCGCTTAGTTAAGTTGCTTTCTCGTTCTAATCGTGCCCGTGCCGTCATCAACGAATCTACCCGTGTTAAGGCTAAGAACTTACGTAAAAAGGGCTTAGATGTTAAAGAAATCGCGGTTGAACTCGGTATCTCGATTCCTTCGGTCTACAATATCACTAAGGGGTAACTTGCCAAAAAAGCTTCCGTCAGTAGTCTGACGGGATGCTTAAGTGGCCCTTTGCTAATCCAGCAACTGCGTCGGGAACGTCGGCTATCCATGTGGGTGGCTCGTTAGATCCTGAATTGATTCTCTGTGCCTACCATCATGGGATCTTTCCGTGGTTCAATGAAGGTCAGCCCATCAAGTGGTGGTGCCCTAACCCCAGGTTCGTGTTACTGCCTTCCGAACTTCGCGTGACTGATAGTTTAAAAAAAGTAATGCGGAAGAAAGAATGGAAGGTGACGATTGATCAAGATTTTGAACGAGTGATGCGTGAGTGCGCGGCGGCCTATCGTCCCGGCCAAGATGGAACCTGGATTAGCGAGGAAATGATCCAGGCTTACGTTAAGCTCCATCAAATGGGCTATGCACACAGCGTGGAAGTTTACTGGGAAGACGAATTGGTCGGCGGACTCTACGGCATGGCACTGGGAAGAGTTTTTCACGGCGAATCCATGTTTCATCATAAGACTGACGCCTCTAAGGTTGGCTTCGTCACCCTCATGCATCGGTTAATCAGCTGTAATTTTTCGTTAATCGACTGCCAAGTGCCCACCCCTCACTTGGAGAGTCTCGGGGCAGCGCGCGTTGAACGCAGTTTATTTCTCGATGTGATAAAAGTTCAAAAAGAATTAAAGCCCGACGGACAGCCGTGGGTTAATCCTCTTTTAATTTCCGGGCAGCGTCTTGCTTAATACGAAACACTTCACGCTCATAAACGCGTTCAATATTCAGGCATAATTGCTGGACCGTACGACCATCAGTATAAACGGCAATACCCGCACTCATGTAAGCTTTTTCGCGCTTTTTCATAAGTTCACGAATCTTAACTTCAGGATCATCACCCTTTAAAAGTGGACGGCGCGAAGTGTTCGCGGTGCGACGGATAATGGTATCCACGGAAGCAAAGAGTGTGATGACCACCCCTTTCGTTTTGACGAGGTCGGCCATGCCTTCTGGAACAACCAATCCCCCACCACAGGCGATGATGGCACCCGATGCTGGAATTAATTCTTCAATGACTTTGCGTTCTAAGGCACGAAAATGTTCCTCACCCTGCTGAGCAAAAATATCAGCGATACTCGCCCCACCTAATTTTTCCACAAGATCGTCGGTATCAATAAACGCTCTTTGCCAACGATGGGCTAACTGGCGACCTAACGCAGACTTCCCTGTTCCCATCATTCCCGCAAGAATGAGGTTGGGCAAAGTAGCATGATCAGACCTATTTAACATAAGAGTATCCTACAGCATACACCGATTGATGCTTACTACAACCGAAACTAACAAAATTCATCAATTACTTACGACTGCTTGCGAAAAGTGGTCTTTTACATTAGCAATAATGACCAATGATTTCAGACAGTACGCATACACGCCTCAATCAATCAAAATCGATTGAAGCAGTCATTGCGCAAACCCTGGATGTACCCTTCTACGCACGCAGCGACTGGAAAGAAGCGATCGGTAAAAATCCCGAACAATGGATAGCCTTACCTCGATTGACTAAAGCGGAGCTGCGTCAACATTCCCCGCAGGATTTACTACCTAAGCATTTTAATTTAAAAGATCTGGCTGACCAAGGTATCATTGAAGAAGAAAGCACCTCAGGAACTTCAGGCGCCAGCGTACGCGTCATCTTTGGAATCGCATGGTGGGCCGAACAAGAAGCCAAAGCCTTTCAACACAATGATTTAATCAAAAAACTCATCCGTGAAAAAGGTACGTTGAAGCGTGCGGTATTAACGACGCCAGGCTGCAGTGGGGTGAGTTGTTTCGCACGCTGGTTAAATTTTGAACAGCGCATCATCGGTCAGACCCTCTACGTTAACCAATCGCGCATCCCCTTCAGTATTCCCGACGATAAAATGAAAATGATGGCGAGTGAAACGACGCAATGGGAGCCAGATTTTCTTGATGTAGATCCCATCCACGGAATGTGGTTCGCCTTGTATTGTGAAAGAAATAGAATTCAGTTCCCTTCCCTGCGTTTTATTATTTCGAGCTACGAATACACGAGCGTGATTCACCGTCGCATTATGGAACGCGTGTTCGGCGTTCCCGTGATTAATTTATACGGATCGAGCGAAACCGGACACTTACTCATCCAAAATGGCGGCGATGAACTTATTCCCAGTCCCGAAACGGCCTACCTCGAACTCGTCGACGCCAATGCTCAAGGCATCGGAGAACTTTTGGTGACCACACGCACCAATCAATACCTGCCCTTAATTCGATATGAAATCGGCGATTTAGCCGAAGCAACAGCCAACGGATATCGCATACACGGAAGAAAGCGTGATGCACTGATGGATAGTAAAAAGAATCTTATCAGTACGCGACAAGTGGATGAAGTTTTCAGTGATATTAAAAATATTTGTCATTATCAAGTCCGCCAATCTAGCGACGGTAAAGCCGAAGTGCTTCTCTTGCCCGAGAATCAAGATTCATCGATGAGCGATGTGGCGACCACGGTGACAATGAGGCTCGAAAAACTATTGGGTAATTCGGTAAATACATCGTTTGTTTCGCTCATTACCCCAGAAGATTCGGGTAAATTCCGCCTTACAGCCTGCGTGGTTTAAGTTTTTTTAGACCAAAAAGACTTAATTTATTCATTTTCTCTGCTTCGGGCTGGAAATACTCCTCAATCTTGCCCAATCTCCGCGTTACTACGATGGAAGTTTATATCGACGGAAAATTTTATCCTAAAGCCGAAGCCAAAATCTCTGTCTTCGATCACGGATTCCTCTACGGCGACGGCATCTTCGAAGGTATCCGTCTCTACAAGGGTTGTGTCTTCCGTTTAGACGAACACCTCGAGCGTCTCGAGATGTCCGCCAAAGCTCTGTGTCTCAACATGCCTTGGACGCGCAAAGAGATATCCGACATCGTTTGCGAAAGCTGCCGTCGTAACAAACTCACCGATGGTTACATCCGTCTCGTGGTTTCACGTGGATTCGGCGACCTGGGCCTCTCTCCAAAAAACTGTCCTACGCCTTCCATCATTTGTATCGCTGACAGCATCAAACTTTACCCCGAGGAATTATATACCACGGGTATGAAAATCATCACGGCCCCCACACGTCGCGTCAGTCCCGCCGCGTTACCACCGATGATCAAGTCGCTGAACTACTTGAATAATATTTTAGCTAAGATGGAAGCGCAACAACACGGCTTCCACGAGTGCCTCATGCTCAATGAACAAGGTTATGTCTCCGAATGCACCGGAGATAACGTTTTCTTAATTCACAAAGGCAAACTCATCACTCCCGCATCCCACGCCGGTGCGTTGGTCGGAATCACCCGCCAAGTAGCGATCGAAGTCGCCCAAACCCTTAACATCCCAGTCGTTGAAACCAACATCACGCGTTACGATGTATGGAATGCCGATGAATGCTTCCTGACTGGTACCGCTGCAGAAGTTATCCCGGTGATTGAAGTTGATGCTCGCACCATCGGAACCGGAAAACCTGGTCCGCTGACTGCCAAGATTCTTACTGAGTTCCGTAAGAAAGCCTCGAAAGAAGGCACAATGATTAACTAGAGATTACTCAATAAAAAATCACTGCCCCACTTTGTCGTCAAAGCTGGGGCGTTTTTTTATCTTTAAATCAGGCTCAGGTTTTTTGTCCGCTTGATCAAGCAATGGCGGAAACTGGAGGGGGAGGTCAGACTTCACGGGATCGGGTAAATAAAAATCTCCAATCGGCGAAAGACGTTTAATTTTAATCGTCGCGGTGATTCCCTGTGTTTCAATGTTAGTAGAATTTTTGGGAGCGTTAAAATTAATTTCGCAGCTGATATTTTGTGTCGGTGGCCTGCCTAATAGTGTTTTAGTGTAAAAACCAGAACCGGGTCGGTATTTAAATTGCACAATACTCACTCCGCGTGGATCAGTGGTTAAAGGTAAACTCCACCTACCCGTTTCTGAAAAATCAGGCGGAATTAAAACGAAGAGTCGTCTAATTTCCTGACTGGGATTACCGGGGTAGACAAAAGTCTTTCGCCATAATGGCCAATAACGACGGCCCTCTTCATCAATCACTTCAAATTCGCTGACACCTTTCGTAACCAGCCATTTCTCTTTCAAGAGTGCCATTTCCTCGTCGGATATTTTGGCAACTTGTGTGCCCGTTCGACGCGCGGGAACTTCGTTGGGTGCAACGTTAGCTGACACGAGAGCAATAATTTCAATCGGCCCAGCGAGTCGTGCATCCACCCAGGCAATGAACCCATAAGGTACAGCGGTCATGACACAGGACAAAATAGCTCCCGCGACAAAAGATCGTCCAAGTGAATTTTTAGCGGCCAAAGCGGTCAACAAACCTGCGCCCGCAAAACCTGCTGCGTGAATGGCCATCGTCGTACCAAACCGCCAGGATTCGATTACGTAGTCGTCGGCGGAACCAAACCAGCGAAAATATAAAAGCATGAGCGAAGACCATACGATACCGAGAGCAGCACCTAATAACGGAGCGTAACGATATCCTAGTTTTTCATAGCCACGCGTGGCACTCGCGGAGAGCAACGAAGCGATTACGCCGCTGAAGAATACTTCTCTGACGGAGTGAACTCCGGTAAAAAGTGCAGCGAAGATTAGGAAACCCCAGGTAAACCAATACGTGCGCGCGAAGGCGATCATTCGCCCACAATCGTCCCAGGCGGAACGATAGCGCCTTTTTTAACGACGATAACACCGTCACGAACAAAGAGTGCGTCGGTTTCCCATTTCTCAGGAAGGCCCGTCGGCGCTAAACGACAACCTGCACCGATGCGTGCATTTTTATCAATGATGGCGTTTCGAATGTAACAGTTAGGGCCCACGCCGATATCGGGTTGGCCTAAATTATGATTCAACAGAATATCCTGGGGACGCTCAAAAGAGTCTGCGCCCATCATAACGACGTTCTCTAAAGTAGATCCACCACGAATGACTGAACGAATACCAATGACGGAGCGATTGATGACCGAATCATCTACAATCGATCCCCCTGCCATGAGTGCTTTATTAACACGGCAGCCATTCAGCTTGGCCGTAGGCAAATAACTCGCGTGCGTGTAAATTGGATTTTCGCTGTCGAAGAAATCAAACGGAGGAACAGGGTCCGTGAGCGTTAAGTTACATTCCCAGAAGGAGCCCACGGTACCAATGTCTTCCCAGTAACCGTCGAAGACATAACCAATCATTCTCTTGGAACCTAATAAACCAGGAATCACTTCTTTACCGAAATCAGTTTGTTTAGGATCAGCCAAGGCCTCGCGCATCATTTTACCCGAGAACATGTAAATACCCATTGAGGCTAAACAGTATTTGCGGTCGGATTTATCGGATAAGCGTGCACGCGCATTGCCCTTGAGAACGAGGGACTCGATCACTGCGGGGTCTTTAGGTTTCTCAACAAATTCAGTAATTTTTAGGTCCGGACTAACACGCATGACGCCCAAAGAAGAAACCTGTTCTGCAGGCATCGCTTTGGCGGCGATGGTAATATCGGCCGACGAATCGATGTGTTGTTTAGCTAACTCGGCGAAATCGAGACGGTATAATTGATCCCCAGAAAGAATGAGGACCAGATCTTCGTCTTTTAAATTATAGTGGTGGAGATTTTGGCGAACCGCATCCGCGGTGCCTTGATACCACGCTTCACTATCACCCGTTTGTTCAGCAGCTAAAATATCAACGAACCCTCGCGCAAACCCATCGAACTTATAAGTTTGTTGAATGTGTTTATGTAACGACGCCGTGTTAAACTGAGTTAAAACGAAAATTTGGTTAAAGCCTGAGTTCAGACAATTGCTGATGGGGATGTCTACCAGACGATAGTTACCAGCTAGAGGTACCGCGGGCTTACAACGATCCTTGGTCAGCGGATAAAGACGCGAACCACGGCCACCTCCCATAATGATACAGATAACTCTCGGAAATGTACGCATACTCAGTGCTGGAAGCATCGTTGAGACTGTTGCGAGGCACAAGCGGAAAAACCAGAATGGTGGCTTGAAGGTTCACTCAAGTGTGTTTCCATCTGACCCGTCCATGGCGTTCGCTTTTCATATTCTCGGTACCAGCAGTTCGGGAAATTGCTCGATTTTACAAGCCGACGACACACGGATCATGCTCGATGCAGGCTTCCCCGGTCCACGCCTGGAATCATCACTCGCTAAAGTCGGCATAGAGGTCCCCGCCATCGATGCGATTTTTATCACGCACGAACACACCGATCATTGCATTGGTCTCACTGCACTCCTCCGACAAAATCCCTTATTAAAAGTTTTCGCGAATCGAGAAACTGCTCGGCGAATTCAAGCGACCTTAAAAATTCGTCCGAACTGGCAAATTTTTGAAACAGGAACGACGTTCGAATTTCGTAATTTAAAAATCACTTCGATTCCCATTCCGCACGATGCAGCTGACCCGGTCGGATTCGCCCTGGATTGTCCGCACACCGATTCCGGCGGTCACAAACGCGTTACTTGGTTAACTGACTTAGGACATGCCACGGATGTGGTGCGACATCACTGCGCCTTGGCTGATATTTTAGTGCTCGAAGCGAACTACGATGATGAGATGCTCGATTTATCGAAACGTCCCCTCAGTCTTAAACAAAGAATCCGTGGTAATCATGGCCACCTTTCAAATCAAGACGCTCGCGATTTATTACTTGGACTCAAAGAATGGCAAACGAGCCATTTATACCTCGGACATTTGAGCAAGGAATGTAATCGTACCGTTTTAGTGGATGAAGTGATGCAGGCGGTACGGAATCACAAAGAAGATCTTCAAGTGACCGTCATCGATCCACTTGAAGAAACTCCCGTTAGCTATTGGTAAATAACTTAGCGGGCGGGCGGCACCGGTACCTCGTCAGTCGTTGCAGGCGTCAAGGGCGGCACTGGAACTTCGCTCGTCGCACGGACGTTAGAACCGCCTGCGACAATGCGAGCTAAGCGCTTAATGGCCTCACCACAGGCCGGCGAAGCTGGATTGATGTCTTGAGCCTGCAACCAGGCGTTTAAGGCAGCAGCTTCGGCACCTTCTTTTTCAAATTTTTCGGCTAACGCAATCAGTCTCGCGTAATCAGCAACCAACGGAGCGATGTCAGAGCGAGTCTTCGCTAAAACTAAATCGTCGGACTCCGTCTTCGATGCTTCCACTAAAACATCCCAAGCGAGATAAGGATTATTTTGGGAGGCTAAGACTGAAGCCTTTTGGATATTGGCATCCAATTCGCCGACGCGATTAACAATCTGACGCAATTTATCGCTGCGGGCTTTGTCTGAGGAGAGTGCTAAGGCGAATTCTAGTTTCTTATTAAAAATATCTCTCCACTTGGATTCCGAGACCAGACGATCAAATTCAGGAATCATCTGCCCCATCTTGTCTTGGCGACTAACGACTTGGGTTGCGAATTCTTTGATTTGTGGATTCTGCGGCCAGATTTTTCCAGCTCTCTCGAGGGCGGTCTCCGCCTTAGCTGTATCGCCCGACAGGGCGGCTTGCTTAGCAGACAAGATCGCCATGTTGGAAGCGTTGATAGCGTTATTCACTTTGGAGAGAATCGAGGTGCCAGGGAAGTCTTTGGCACGACCTTTTACTTTGTTTACGTAGCCTTCGACATTCGCCAAATCGCGTTCGTCGCCAATGCGTTGGAGTTCGCGTAAGTCGCGCCATAAATCGAGCATTTCACGCTTCTTGACCGGATCAAATGTCATCACCACCGGTTCGTATTCTCCGAGGAAATAAGTTTCTTGGAGGCGCTCGAACGACCCGTAAATTTCGCCCTGTTTTTGAAGATCATCCACCGTCTTCATACCCAAACTAACATCATTCATTGCCTCACGCGCTAAGGTGTCGAGCGACTCAAGAGTCGGAACGAAATCCGAGACCGGGAAAAATTCTTTAACTTCTTTCGCACCGACTTTGATATTCTGATTAGCTCCTTTGAAGAGTACGCGATAGAAGGCACTCGTTATGATGCAGTGACGGTAACGACGCTGTAAAAGAAAACCGACCATTTGAGATTGGAATTCAACCTGGGCTTTTAATCCTAACGCAGTCATCTCAGCATTCTTCGCTAAAATTTCGGCCTGCGTGCGCGATTCATCTTTCACACGATAGCCAAGTTCGGTGGTCCCTTGTGAGGTTTTCTTCAGTTTATTTGTGGTCCCACTACTATTATCATCATTAGCTTCCTCAATTTTCTGAGCGCGATTAACGACGACACCCTCTTGCACTTTACGCAAAGCTTCTAACTGATTCTTGGTGATGTTTAGATCTCGGAACTCTGCGCGCATGGTCCAAATTTTCTTAACCTGCGAAGCAATAGTTAAACTGTTATTAGCATCCATCTCATATTGAGCTGCCTCGAAGAGAAGATTAAAGGCCTCTTGCTGGTTGGTATAGTAATTCGCTGGAGTGATGGCGTTAGGTGCTAAAAGTTTTTCAATTTTATCTAATATTTTCACGTATTTTTCGACATCACCACTCGTCGGAGGAGACTGTAAATATCGCTCAAAACGAGCACGCATGAGGCGTGAATTTCCGAGGTTAAAGGTCTTCCCCTTCCACTGCATGGAACCGTTTTCCATATCGACCGAATCACTATTCACATCGAACAAGCGATCCGCTCCACCTTCGACGGTTGAGCTCTTGTAATCACCGCTGGTGGTCGCTGCCTTAGGCGGCTCAGCTTGGGCGAAGCCCGCCACGGTCAGTGCCGAAATAAAAATGATATTAAATAAGTGCTTCATGGGGTAGCTTTAGAATTTTTCGAGTTCTTCAACGACTAATAGATCGCGACTCACGCGAACCTTAAACTTATAGCGTTGGCCAACTTCAAAATTGTTTCCGCCATTCAGGGGAATGAACACGGAGATCCGTCCGGCGCCACGCGCGGTCTCGGTAGGTTTCACTGCCAAGATACGTCCTCTACCTTCAACGAACGAAAGCTGCTGTTCGATTTGGCAATCGAGACGGTAAACATTGCCCTGCATCGTCGCCCAATCTTTGCGATAACCATCCACGGAGAAGGCACTCAAGTCAGCAAACTTTCCGCCACCCGCTAAACGAGGTAAAACTACCGCGAGTAAAATAACGATGACCACAACGGGGATACCGAGCGCGTAAAAAATGGGTGGGACTTTGGACATGGGAATTATAAATAAGTTAAGAAATTATTATGAATCATCCTAACAGGCTTTGTGATTAGTTCCAGCGCTTTTGCTGACAACCTATAACAACGAGGCAAACTCCGAATAAACCCTGCACTAAAAGTAAAACGAGCGACAAGGTCGGGGAGGCAATAAACGATGACTGATCAGGTAGACTGGAGGTGTAGGCCCCGTAGAGGTCCGACGACATCATGGAATTCATGTAGCCCGACCAACCCCAGTAGGCGTTGATGAAGGGTCGACAAATCCAAGTGAGTGCGGCGGGTAGAGCTAAGACCACGCCTGATAAAGGTAGCTGAAATCCGACGAGATAAATGGAGAGCAGAGACGACTTTTCAGGCGAAGTCAGCATCGCGGAAAAACCAAGGCACACGATCGACATTGAAACGCACGTCGCCGCGAGCATCACAATCTGGTCCGACCACGGACCAGGGAATCGACAGATGATTTTCACAAACGCACACATCCAAGCACCTTGGAAAATCGCAATAAGTGAAACGAAAGTGATTTTGGAAAAGGCGTAGGACCACGGACGCAGACCGGTCATGCGTTCTTTCTCATACAAGGTGCGTTCCGCAGAGATTTCTCGTCCCCCATTATTCGCGCCCATCAAGGTAAGGAGAATCACCTGG
>CAIMFE010000132.1 GCA_903840235.1 uncultured Opitutia bacterium
CCACACGCTCAGCCCTGCAATTATTGATGAAGTCCGTCGTATCACTCATGCTCTCGCTAAACGTCTCGGGGTGGTCGGTCTGATGAATATCCAATTCGCGATTAAAGATAACACGGTGTTCATGTTGGAAGTAAATCCACGCGCTTCGCGCACCATACCTTTTGTTTCTAAAGCGATTGGCGTGCCTCTCGCAAAATTAGCCTCGCTCTGCATGATGGGTGCGAAATTAAAAGATCTCGGTTTCACTCGCGAGATTCGTCCACCTTATTGGTCCGTTAAAGAATCTGTTTTCCCCTTCAGTCGCTTCCCTGGTGCGCCGATTGCCTTGTCTCCGGAAATGCGCTCCACCGGTGAAGTGATGGGCGTGGATGATGATTTAGGAATGGCTTATGCCAAAGCCCAGATGGCTGCGCACCCAGCTCTACCAGTCGCCGGCAACGTTTTCGTTTCTGTTAAGGATCGAGATAAAGACGGTGCGGTGGCGATTGCTCGCGATTTAGCATCACTCGGTTTTAATATTTATTCTACCAGTGGAACCGCCGCGGCGATTGAAGCTGCTGGTGTGAAAATCACCAAACTCGGAAAAATTTCTGAAGGATCTCGCCCGAATGTTTTAGATCTTCTAAAAAACAATCAGTTACAAATGATTGTGAACACGGCGGCGGGAATGTTGCCGCGCAAAGATGAAAACTCCATGCGTGCCGAAGCCGTTTTACGCGGAGTCTATATGGCTTCGACGCTGAACGCAGCGCGTGCTGCCGTTTTGGGTATTCGCTCATTAAAAGTACGTCCCTTGACGGTGAATTCTTTGCAGGAACACGCAAAGGTGCTTCCCCTTAAAGGTTAATTTCGATACACATTTATTACCCATGAAATTCCCAACCCTCGCCTTGATGGCTTTTGCTGTCGCTTCACTTCATGCCGCCGACAAAGCGCCAGCCACAGCTGAGCAAGCGAGTGTGACTCCACCTTCTACCCAAACTGCCGTGAAAGAACTAACCCCCGAACAACAAAAACAAGCCTTCTTCTTGCAAGGCTTCATCCTCGCTAGCCGCTCAGAGTGGGCTGGTGTCGTGAATGAACTCGACCTCAATGAGTCCGAGTTAAATTCGCTCTTGGATGGTATGCGCGCCGCACTCAAGCGCGAGAAGCCTTCTTTCAAGGCTGAAGAAATTATTCCTGGCGCCGAAAAATTATTCAATGAACGTATTGCGGCTAAATCAAAACGCTTAGCGGCAAAGAACGACGAATTCCTTGCTAAGATTGATGCTGATAAATCCGTCACCAAAACCGCTTCAGGCCTCCGCTACAAAATTGTCACTCCAGGAACTGATCCTAAACCATCGGCTACCAGTTTAGTGAAGTGCTTGTACACGGGTAAACTCGTCGACGGCACCGTTTTTGATTCTACTTCTACTCGTGGTAACGAGCCAACTGAGTTCCCCTTAAACGGAGTGATTCCAGCGTGGACCGAAGGCGTTCAACTCATCGGTAAGGGTGGCAAGATTCTTATCTACGCTCCAGCTAATTTAGCTTACGGCGAACAAGGTCAGGGTCCTATCCCCGGAAATTCCGTTTTAGAATTCGAAGTTGAATTAGTAGAATTTAAATAATTCGACTAAAACCGCTGAAAATGGGCGCACGCAAGTGCGCCTTTTTCTTTTGGTTTTTTGCCGACTCTGTCATAAAGTAGATATAATATTTCACACTAAACCATGAAATCGTTTCTTAATTTATTTAGTTTAAGTTTTTTATTTTCATGGTGTTCGGCCGAACCCTTAAAAGAAATATTAGTTTGGGATGGGGTTGCTCCGTTGGAAACGCTGACACCTCAGTCAGGTGTCGATCCGCGTGGAGTGGTCAGCGCTGAAGGTCGTCGCTCCGATGTATTCAGCCCCACCTTCGTGCCCTGGCCCGCCGCTCAGCCTAATTCTCCCGTCGTGATTGTTTGTCCGGGGGGCGGCTATAACAAACTCGCCGAGCAACACGAAGGAGTCGCCGTAGCGAAACGACTTAATGATTTAGGATGTACGGCATTGGTGTTACGCTACCGCGTGCCTCGTCGCTCGGAGAACACTCCCTGGGTGCAACCTTTATTGGACTTAAGAAAAACTTTAGAAATCGCTCGTGCTCGTGCCAGCGAATGGAATGGTAATCCTAAAAATATTGGCGTTCTCGGTTTTTCTGCG
>CAIMFE010000133.1 GCA_903840235.1 uncultured Opitutia bacterium
GGGTCGGCAGGAAAGATTAAGTCAGCACGAACGGCACCTTGATTTTGCACCAAGGTACACTTCACGTTTTTTTGCGACCAGTTGATCGCGACATCACCCGGAAGTAGTTGGATTGTCTTAAGTTCTTTATTGGTCTGAAATTGGGCCGTCGATTGAGCAAGATCTACTGAAATAATTTTCCCTTCTAGGGTCTGAGCGTTCAATTGATTCGTGATGAAAAATCCGATGAACAATAAGAAATATTTCATGAGTGCGTGGCGTCTTCTGCGATGAGTAGTTGAATCATCCCTTGTCTAACTCCATGGTGTGTAAGATAGAAGGCTTCAGCCTGAGTCAAATCGGCGAGCACACAAATCGTCAGTAATGCCGCTGGCATGATGTCCAGACGATCAGCCGGAATGCCTTTTAACTGCTTCCGCTCCTCGGTCGTTAATTTACAGATTCGGTCCTTTAATTCGCGAATACGTAATACCGGGAGTCGACCAGCCACTGGCGCCTCGCCCATGGCTTCGAGATAAAGTCCAATCGCCGTAAAGGCCCCGCCTGCTCCCACCAGTAAAGAATCTAGGGCGGCTTCATTCAACAAGGCATCCTTAAGTTGAGAGCGAATCATTCCCTGAAAACTTAATTGATGTTGTTCATCGATGACCCCGTCGGCTCTCGACTGTAGTTGGGACGTTAAACGCACCGAGCCCAGTGGATAACTTCGGGCAAACGTGCATTGTTTGCCGTGCAATTTACTAATCTCCAAACTTCCTCCACCTAAATCAAAGGCGAGGATGTTTCGGTAATTAGCATAGACGGGATCCACGCGTACGCCCTGCGCAGCTAAACGTGCTTCGACTTCACCTGATATGATGGTCAACGGCATGCCACAGAGTTGCATGATTTTTGCAGAAAACTCTTCTCGATTATCGCACTCGCGGACCGCGCTCGTTCCCAGGAGAACAATCTTATGTGCACCTTTATCTTGAGCGAATTTTACCAAACGAGCCACCGCCTGAGCACCTAGTTCAATTTTGTCGGGATGAAGTCTCACCGGGGTTTCCCCCGACGGAAAAAGTCTCACCGATTCCGTTGATCGACCTAGCTCTTTCAAGCCATGGCTATCAACCACGGTCACCTTGAGAGAGTTTGATCCAATATCAACGACTGCAAAATGGCTGTTCGACATAATTAAAAACTAATCACTCCTTTGAATCCACCGAAGTAATGAGATTGGGCCTGCGTTTCGAAATCTTTCGAGCGTACGGCTAGATAATAAGTCACCGATGTTCGATAAATACTAGCGGTAGCACCGACGAGTAATTGTCCAACTACGGGTGTTCGAGTGACGTGCGCAGACTCTCTAAACGTCGTTCCATCCGTTGCATAATTTTTAAACACAAACTCCAGTTGCGCATCCGCAAAAAAATATGATGAGAAAGTACGAGGGTACACTCCGTCGGGCTGGTAATCGGGATTATAGGCACTGCTATGTCTGATGGTGCCTTGGCCCCAAGTGTCCTTAAGATTAACGCCCCAACGAGCTTGGGCACCCAAAACTAATTCCGTCCGAATATTGCCGAGTTGGACTTGTGCATGCGCAATCAGGTCACGCAAATTTCTACCTGAATCA
>CAIMFE010000134.1 GCA_903840235.1 uncultured Opitutia bacterium
AATCACTTCGGCGATGCGCTTAGATCGACCCAAGCTCGCCTTGATTAGCACTTTAGCCATCACCACCGGACTTCCCCAAGGCGGACAACAAGAGCCTGGCCCAGCCGATGTCCTGATTTCCGAATTAAGTCAGACCTACGAAGTCACCGCATTAAGTAATCAGTCAGAAGAATTACCGAAAGACACCAGCGTGGTTCTTTTAATTCATCCGCACAATCTCTCCGACAAACTGGCTTATTCAATCGATCAGTTTCTTCTCAACGGTGGCTCCATCTTCGCTGCCGTCGACCCGCTCTCGCGTTTCCAAAAATACCAACAAGGCGGTATGCCCTTTCAAGTTTCACCGATGCTGGCCATGGGCGCAGCGAGTGATCCCGCCTTGCTCAAAGCCTGGGGAGTTCATGTAGACATCGAAGCACTGACAGGTGATGCGGAACATTCCGTGGCGATTCGCGGTTCACGCGGACAGCCCATCCAATATCCCGCCGCTTTCTCCGTCACTTCAGAATCCTTTGCCAAAGATTCGATGTTGGTATCCTCCTTGCGCGAAATTGCCTTCATGGAAGCAGGCAAAGTGAATTTAATTTCTGGAGCGGAAAAACGTATTAAGATGGAACCGTTGATTGTGCTTAAGAATGCCACCTCCGGTTTCGTCGCTACCAGCATCGCGAATGCCGGACCATTCGAAAAAACTACCGCGAGTTTTGCCGTGAATAAAGACGCGAAAATTTTGGCCGCTCTATTTACCGGAAACTTCCCATCCGCATTCCCCTTGGGTGCACCGACCGATAATAAAAAGCCCGTGGCACCCACAAAGACAGCGCATTTAAAAGAATCCGCCAAACCAGGGAAACTCTTGGTCGTTGCCGATTCAGATTTTCTTTTAGATCCCTTTACCGTCCGACAAAAACAAATGAACGGGCAAATCGTTGCTGAAGAAATTAATGATAATCTGAAATTTGTTGTTAGTGCACTCGAAAGCTTGGGTGGCAGTAACGACTTAGTCAGTCTTCGCGCCAAAGGCACTTCGCTCCGTCCTTTCAAGGTAGTCGCCAATCTCGAACGTGAGGCGCAAATCAAATACCAATCCAAACTCGATCAGATTGAGAAAAGTATCGAAACGGCGAATACCAAGATTACTGAAATATCAAAACGTTCAGGCGGAGACCTATCCAAAGGGCTGGTGATTACGCCAGAATTACAAAAAGAACTCGAACGATTCCAAACGGAGATAGAAAAATTATCTGAAGAACGAAGAATTATTCGTCGGGGACTAAATGAGGACGTCAACTCCCTCGGTCGCCGCCTACAAATTATTAATCTACTCATCGGACCCGCTATCGCTGCCCTCTTCGGATTACTCTACACTCTCTATCGTCGTCGTAAAAGCGCCTAATCTCTATGCGAAATAAAACACTCTTAGTGGGCACCCTGTTGCTCGGTCTGACTACGCTCGTTGTCTTAAATATTAATAAATCGAGCGATGACGCTAAGCCTGTTACCAAACCATTAATCGATAACGAGATTCTTAATCGCCCAGCCCGCCTCGTGATTAAGAGCGGCGGAAAAACATCGACCATCGAACACCTTAATGGCGATTGGGTAGTTAAAGAACGTTTTGATCTGCCTGCTGATATCGAAAATCGCCTGCTCCCTTTAATCGCCTCTCTTCAAAAAACTGAGAACTTCGGCCTGCTCACGAGCAATCCAAAGCGTCTCGAAAAACTCAACCTTGCTGACACTTTAATTTTAATCACCGGTGAGAACGGAAAGACCTTTGCTGCGGAAATGGGCAAGCCGACCGATGACGCTCTCGGAAATGCCATGCGCATCCAGGGCGAAACTTCTGCGATACGCACGAATTTTACGGGGTACATCGAAGCTGACCCCGCTGCTTGGATTAATCCTATTTTATATTCCATTAAAGCTGAAGACGTCAAAGGCGTGACCTTTAAATTTGCAGATCAAAAAACTGTCTTCACTCGATCCGCCAAAGATAAAAAATTTAATGACCAAGAAAATCCTTGGGTGGAGGACTTGGTACTCAATCTTGCAACGCTGCGCATCACGGATGCCCAAGGAAAAGGTATTACCACCACCGAGCAGGCATTTAAACAATCCAGCGTAATCATTTTTGAATTATTTGATGGCAGCTCCAT
>CAIMFE010000135.1 GCA_903840235.1 uncultured Opitutia bacterium
CACACGTATTGGTAAAAACAATTTTATTATGGCGGGTGCGCACGTCGCGCACGATTGCACCACGGGTGATCATGTCATCCTTGCGAACGGATGTATGCTGGGCGGACACGTAATCGTGGGTGACCATGCCTTTGTGAGTGGTGGAGTTGCCGTCCATCAATTCTGTCGAATTGGTAAGGGCTCAATGACATCGGGCAATGCCGTCATCACCGAAGACGTTCCGCCACAGGGCTTAGCTCACTCGCGAAATCAAATCTCAGGTTTAAATTTAGTGGGTATGCGCCGACGCGGACTGAGCAACGAAGTGATTGCCGAAATTAAAAAAGCCTATCACTGCGTTTACGCACCTGGCGGAAATTGTGCGGACTTAGCACAATCCGCCCTAAAATCGCGCGATTTCATCATGCCCGAAGCTCTGGAATTTCTGGATTTCTTTTTAGGAGGAAAACGTGGACGCTTTGTCCAACCCGAATGAGCGAAGCCCCGATTGCATTAACCTGTGGTGACCCAGCGGGAGTTGGGCCTGAGCTGATTGCTGCGTGGATCAAATCGCATCCCCAATCAATTGATAAAGTCGTACCCATTGGCCCCCTTTCCTGGCTTAAAACCTTGGGCATAAAAAACCCGGAGTCCTTCGCTGTAGGGCCAAATAATTATCTTATAAATTCGGGAAAGCCTGACGCCGAAGGCAGCCGCATCGCCATCGCCGCCATGGAATATGCAGCGAAAGGAGTCGTGGAAGGAAAGTTTCGCGCCGTCGTGACGGGACCCGTCAGCAAAAATAATTTATCGCAAGTAGGTTATAAGTTTCCTGGGCAAACAGAATTCTTTGCCCATCACTGGCATGGTGAACCCGTGATGGCGTTTGCTGGTGGTAAAATGACCGTGGGTTTGGTGACGTGGCATATCCCGCTACAATCGGTTTCTGCTCAAATAAATTCAGCGAATATTCGCCAAACTATTTTGGCTCTTATTCAGTTGCGTAAAAAACTCGGTGATAAAAATCCGCGTATTGCCGTATGCGGACTAAATCCTCACGCCGGTGAAAATGGTTTGTTAGGTCAGGAAGATAAAACCGTTATTCAGCCCGTCGTAGAAACGCTGCGCAGCGAAGGCTTTGATATCACCGGACCCCTTTCGGGCGATACCGCTTTTTATCGTCACCTAAACGGGGAGTTTGATGCGGTCGTAGCCATGTATCACGACCAAGGCTTAGCCCCTTTAAAATTGGTCGATTTTGCCACGGCCGCCAATCTGACATTGGGATTAAAACATGTTCGCACTAGCCCCGATCATGGCACTGCTTTTGAAATCGCTGGAAAGGGCTTAGTGGACTGCGGAAGTTTTGAATCGGCGGTACGCTTAGCTGAGATTCTGTCCTCTCGATGATTCGTCAGTTTTTATTCACGCTGTTATGTTTCAGTTGGACCGGAGCTGCTGAACCCATGCGGATTGCGAGTTACAGTCCGGGGGCAACGCAAACGCTGATTGATTTAAATTGCTCAGCACAAATCGTCGCCGCCACGAAGTGGTGTCCCCTGCCCGCTCAGCATTCAGCCGCACGCGATTGCGATGTATTCAATCCGGACCTAGAAAAACTATTACAGAAAAAACCGACCCTGGTGATTTTGCCCAGACTGGCCAATCCGTTGTGGGCCGATCGCTGCCGGCAGGCTGGATTAAAAGTACTAGTTCTTTCATCTGAAAATAAGAACAGTGTCGGCGAGGATGTGCGTTTAATTGGTGAAGCCGTTCACCAAGAAAAGTTGGCCAATGATTTCATATCCGTCTTAGAAAACAAACGGTCCAGCTCATCCAAGAAACTTTTAGTGATTTGGGATGGGATGATGGCTGGAAAAAATTCTTATCTCGCGGGTGCTTTAGAAAAAGTGGGATGCGATTTTCCGTTTCCCGATATGACATGGATTAAGTGTGACTGGGAGATGATTGCGCAGTTCAACCCGGATATCATATTGTGGATAAATAATAATCCGGTTGATGGGCCGATCACCTTGTCCCCGAAACATTTAAGTGAGTTTGCGGATTTACCCGCTGTCAGAGAAGTAAGTGCCGTAAAAAATAAAAAGGTGTATTCTACCAACAGCGGTTGTAACTGGTTGCCTAGTAGCAGTTTATTTAATGCCTGCTCGAAAATGAATAAACTCTTAACCGACAGTGATTTAGAGCACCATTTGACAAAGTAGGCTAAACTTTTATCTCTTTAGGTCCTTCTCAATCACTAATGAAATCCTCATTCCTTCGTTTATTAACCTCAGCCGCTGTCGCCCTTGCGATGACTTCGGTTGTTAGTTTCGCACAAGAAACTGCCCCCGAGAAAAAGGACGGCGAAAAATCACCTTGTTGCCCAACCGAAGCTCCTAAAAGCGAAATCTCCAACCATTGCGGTAAGTGTGATAAAAAAGATGAGCCAACCACTGCTCCTGCCACTGAGCCTGCGAAGACCGAGCCTGTAAAAAGCGAAATTTCAAATCACTGTGGTAGCTGCGGTAAAAAAGATGAGCCAACCACTGCTCCTGCCACCGAGCCAGTTAAGACTGAGCCTGTAAAACAAGAAGAATGCCCAGATAAAAAAGACGGCGAAAAGTGCCCTGCTGCTCCTACCGAAGCTCCTAAAGCCTAATCTGGTTTAATCATTGATTTAAAAGGGCGAACCTTCGAGTTCGCCCTTTTTATTTATTCCAATTCAAGCCGAGATCTTGACAAACGAACTCGGGGAAATCTTGGCGTATGGTGAATTTCATTTTCTCAGCATAAATAAAATCTTCGGCGCGACCGGCCCCACTGCGCACGGCACAAGATTTTATTCCGGCATTTAATCCAGCGTCCCAATCGGTGATTCGATCACCTACCATCCAGCATCTCGTTTTATCCAGTTGGTGAAGCTCAATCATTTCTAAAATAAATCGCGGACTGGGCTTACGATACAAAGATGGCTCTTCCGGTTTTTCGGGGGCGGCTTTGATTTCTAAAATTCCTGGGGCTGGTAAATCCAGCAGTTCCAACATACGTACATTGCAGGCGTGATACTGTTCCCAGGTGAAAATCCCCCGATTTATTCCACTTTGGTTGGTAAGAATAAAAAGCTTATAACCAGCAGACAAACACGCCTCGAGGGCGGGTTTTACCCCAGAAATAAGGGTAACTTGGTCAACTTGGCAGGTGTGATGGTGGTCTTCGATGAGATTTCCATCCCGATCGAGGAAAAGGGCGGGCGATTTGGCCATGCTGCCAGCCAATCGAAGCAATTAAGTAGGGCAAGCCATTGAATGGGGGCTTGACCGTGGGGGCTAGGGGACTCTACATCTG
>CAIMFE010000136.1 GCA_903840235.1 uncultured Opitutia bacterium
CTCCAGCTCGACGGGCAGCCTGCTTAACACTTAACCAAAAAGTTTTCCGCGAAAGCGCTTGGCCACGCGCACTCAAGAAAAGTGCGCTTCCCGTTTTGGGACGACTCAGTTTTGGTCGACCGTCTTTTAAATAGTGCTGCAAAGTTTTTAACGCAGATTCGCCCACTGGCACCACGCGGTCTTTAGAACCCTTACCTCTCACTCGTACGAGAGCGGATTCGATATCCACGGCTTGCAATTCAAGGCTACATAATTCCGAAATACGTAGACCCGATCCGTACATCAATTCTAACATCGCTCGATCACGCAGACCTTGAGGCGTTGATGTGTCGGGTGCAGACACGACCAGGGCGGCCTGCTCGGGAGATAAAATCGCCGGCAGGCTGCGTTTCATTTTAGGACTACGTGCGAGCTCGGTAAAATCATCGCGACGTAATCCCGACCTCACCATGTGCGCCGCAAAAGTTCGCACGGCGGAAATTCGACGTGCCAAGGAAGCGGAAGCATGACCCTTGCGGTTTAAAACTTTCACCCAGGATTCGATGTCACTTAAGTTGACATCAGCCCAACTGCTCCGACCCACCGTAGCGCAGTGCTTAGAGAAACGCATCAAGTCGTCCTCATACGCCTCCGTCGTGAGCTTCGCTAATCCACGCTCCAAGGCCAAATAAGCCAAAAAGGAATCCACCGGCTCCTGCAAATCGGGCGGCACCCCCTTACTCTTTGTCTGACGCGACTTACCCATGTATCTATCTTTTATTGCACTCACGGGAAAGAGTCCATAACGATTCCCTTATGGCAAGTCAGCGTGAACGGGCGATGAAGCCCACCGACCTTCGTGGCATCCTCCGGTATGTTCCCATGTTCCGGGATCATATCTTCGTCATTGCCGTCGATGGTTCAATTGTAAGTCACGAAAATTTTAATAATATCGTGACAGATATTGCCGTTCTCAAAAGTCTTTCGATTAAAGTTATTTTAGTGCACGGCATCGGACATCAACTCGTCACTCTCGCCGGTGAACACAATATGACGATTTCTGATATTCAAGGCGAAGGCATCACCGACGCCCCGACGATGTCCCTCGCACGTGAAGCCTCCGCACTAGTTTCCCAAACCGTCCTCGAACATCTTTCCCAAGCAGGTTTACGTTGCGCCATTACCAACGCCGTCCGCGCAACCAACGTCGGAGTCATTAAAGGAAAAAATCATCTCTTCACGGGCAAAGTCGAAAAAGTAGATGTGGCGATTCTGAAAACGATGCTGTCGCAAGATATTTTACCGCTCGTCACTCCCATCGTCTGCGATCGCGAAGGCCAATCTTTACGGGTCAATAGTGACCATTTAGCGATGGAACTAGCCGCCGCCATGGGTGCCTCTAAACTCATCTACCTTACTCCTTTTCCCGGACTGCAAATTGATGGTCAGGTGAAAATCAATTTACCGGAAGACGAACTGAAAAAAATTCTTAACGATAAGAAAATTAAATTAGATCCACGGATCAGAAGTAAAGCCGTGCAAGCTGCGAAAGCTTTAGATGAAGACGTTCCCCGCGCCCACATTTTAGATGGCCGAGTATTTGGCGGACTGCTCACTGAAATTTTCGATAAAGTAGGATTGGGCACCATGGTGCACGCCAACGACTACGATCAAATCCGTCAGGCCAAAAAGAAAGATGCCCAAGCTCTCTACAATTTAGCGAAACATGGCGCCAAGACCGATGCGTTAGTGGGACGCACGCGTTTGCAAATTGAACAGACGATTCAGGAATTCTTTGTTTATGAAATTGATGACAGCATCATCGGTTGTGCGGCCCTCCGTGCTTACCCCGGCGGTAAATCCATGGAAGTCTGTGCCGTTTACGTTCAGCCCTTTTATCACGGGCGGGGCGTTGGCAAAAAACTCGTAGAATACGCTAAATTAAAGGCCAAAAGCCTTGGCGCGAAAAAGTTAATCGCCCTCACCACACAAACACAGGGCTTCTTCCAATCAGCCTGTAACTTTGTAGCCGGATCGCAAAACGATTTACCCGCAGCGCGTAGAAAAGAACTTAAACTCAGCGGTAGAAATTCTCAGGTCCTCCAGTTTAATCTTAAAAAATTAAACAACAGCGTACGCTAAGTTTACGCACTTAAAAAGTAGGCTTTTTGTTTTTCTGAAATTGGCATATCCAGTTTAGTCATGATTTGCATGAAGTCTTCCCAGACTAAACGCTTATTCGAAAGACTAGGACTGTGTAATAAATAATTCGGGTGCAGTGTTGGTAGAACTTCTAGACCATCTACCTTCTGCCACTGTCCGCGAATTTGCATGATGGGCGTCGTGGAATGCGTGAGAGCACCAAAGGCCTGTGCGCCTACAGCTACGATAATTTGCGGCTTAATGATCTCAATTTGAGCCAATAAATACGGGCGATTAAAGGCGACCTCGGAAGCATTCGGTGGACGTTTACCAAACGCCGTCGGTGGCTTCGGACGCCACGTCATTAAATTGGCGAAGTAACATTCTTTTTCAGTCAGGCCTGTGGCGGAAATAATTTTGCTTAATAACTCACCCGCTGGACCCACAAAAGAACGATTCGCTTCGACTTCTTCTAGTGACGGCGCCTCACCGACAAAGAAAACTTTAGCCGTGTCGGAGCCGCGACCAAAAAGAGCTTTTTTACCTTCGAGATGTTTCTGTGTTACTTCGCACGCTTGTATTGTTTTTTGTAACCAAAGCAGTTGCTCCGCTTTTGTACCGGATGGTAATTTAATGACTGGCGGATCGGGCAACGGACTTGAAACAATAATCGTTCCCTCATTTTTGGCGACTGGAGCGGCTGGGCGAATAACTGACTTCACCGCGGGCGCAATGACAACGGGAGCAGCGGGCTTCGGTGCAGCCGAGGCAGCAGCTCCGCCGGCTAATTCTTTTAACAGGGCGACGCTCTCGTCGGAAACACTGACACGTTTTACCCCAGCAGCTTTCTGCCTATATAATTCTTCTAAGAGAGCATCGATGGCTTCAGCAGGATCCATTAGGAGACGAGGTTCTCAATTGCCCGAGCCAAGACGATATCCTTCTGCGTGACCCGATTGCCAGCATCATGGGTAGTCAGTTTCAGGGTCACCTTGTTATAAATATTATGAATTTCTGGGTGATGGTTGAGCTTTTCGGCCTCAATACCCACTTTTACAAGGAAAGAGAGGGCTTCAGAAAAATTCTTTAACTTAATATCCATCAACAACTTATCATCTTCAAGTCTCCAGAGTTTTAGACTGCTCAAGGCGAGCTTAATTTGATCTAAATCTAACGGAGTGGACATCGGATTAGTCATAAAAAATGGCCTTAAACTGTCAATGGTTTGCCTAAGGAATAGACCCTATTGTGAATAAACTTGCGGAAATGGGAATAAAGAGTCTCTGTGTGAGTCAGGCTTGTTCTGAAAATAACCAAACCAAGAACAATGCCCCGCAAGAATCCGGTGAGTTGACGGTCGCTAAGACGGCAAATCGAAATCCAAGAAGGAAACGGGGAATGCGGTGAAGGTCATACAACAGAAAACAACA
>CAIMFE010000137.1 GCA_903840235.1 uncultured Opitutia bacterium
AGTAATGTAGTACTTTCGGTTCGGCTGAGAAGAATGCGATTCTTACTCGCATCCGTCCAACGTTGCGCGATGGGTTCACCGGCAAGGTGAACAACCGCATGCGTATTTTCTAAAAAATCTTTATCAATCCAGCCCGCGGCGGCGTCCATCGACATCGGACCTTGTTGGCGGGACTTTAAAGGAAATACCGAGAAGCCATCTTGAATTAAAGTACCACCCACGGCTTGTCCGACGAGGCCATGCGCACCAGTTAAAATAACTCGGGGGGTGGAAGTGATCACGGTAATTATTTCACTAACATCATTATCGACATAATTACCATTACTAAATCTTCAATGAGAGTGATGGTCGACATGGGTAAATTTAGGCTCGTTCCTAGGCAGGCGCACCGAATTTGTTTATTTTTTCGCAAAGCATCAATCACTCCTAAACTGCCGAAGCCCATTAATACAATCGACCCCCAGAGTGCATAGTTTAGTTGGTATTTAAACAGAAACGCGAATCCGAGTAGTAATTCAAGAAACGGATAAATTAAGCCATAGGACGACCATTGTTGGGCAAGCAGATCGTAAGTAGAAAATGCGGATTTAAATCCGGCTAAGTCAAAAAGTTTGAACGAACCGAAGACGATGAAAAAGCCGGCCATGAAATTTAACATGAAAGCTTCACGATCTGGCCAACTTTGCGCCGAGACTAAAGTAATCATTAAGACGATTACGAAAAGTGGCTGATAAGTCTTAAACCATGATTTAACTTCAGTGTTGGGTTCGGCTCGTGATTCAGTTTTTTCGCTAAAACTATATTTTCCGATTTTCTTTAATTCATCATTTAACACAGCAAGGCTCAGTGCTGACTCTGTCGTAATGACGGCCCGTGGCGGATTGAGCGTTACTTGGATATCTTCAACGTGTGGTCGAATTTGAGTCTCGATTTTTTTAACGCAACTTTCGCAATGCATGCCCGCAACGGAATACGTTATTTTCATATTCAAATATTACCTACTCACGGGTAATAATCAACGTCTCGTCACCACTAATATCCAGGGCTTCGGTTGATGCGGGGCGTAACCAATCTTTTCGACTGTATTGCCAGTATTTTCGGCCGATTCTGCAAATTCCTCGACCACGGCAGACTCTTCTTTTCCGCCTGGATGACCGGTGTATGCCACGCAGATGAGACGCCCGCCGCTCTTCAGTTCCTTGAGTGCTGCGTGCAGAGCGATGGAGGTGCTTTCAGGTTGGGTGATAATTTTTTGATCACTGCCAGGAAGGTATCCTAAATTAAAAAGGGCGACGGCTATTTTTCCACGGTGTGACTCGGGGAGTGATTCCGTTAATTCCGCATGCGAACACTCATGAAGTGTCACTCGATGGATGAGACCAGAAACCTCGAGCAGATTGCGTGTCGAGTTAATCGCCTCAGGTTGAATATCGAACGAATGCACCCAACCGCTGGTACCAACCGTTTGGGCTAAGAAAGCTGTGTCGCGACCTTTTCCAGCAGTGGCATCAATCGCAATGTCACCGAGGTTTAAAACTTCGCTGGCTAGAGCTTGGGCGCGTTCAGTGACGCGAATGGGAATTACGGTAGCCAAGGGAATTTTCCAAAGTTTGGCGGACGTTTTTCGTTCCACGCTTTTCGACCTTCGTCGCCTTCTTCCGATAAATAATAAAGCAGGGTGGCGTTTCCTGAAAGTTCTTGAATGCCGGCTTGTCCATCGAGCTCTGCATTAAAGGCTGATTTTAGGCAGCGAATCGCGAGTGGACTCTTCGTCATAATCTCTTGTGCCCACTTGATACCTTCGTCGTCTAATTGTTCGTAAGGCACCACGGTGTTAATGAGACCCATCTCGAGAGCTTGGCTGGCATTGTATTGTCGGCAGAGAAACCAAATCTCACGCGCTTTCTTTTGTCCAACATGACGAGCGAGATACGAGGCACCAAAGCCACCATCAAAACTTCCAACGGTTGGACCCGTTTGACCAAAGACCGCATTATCGGCGGCGATCGTTAAATCACAAATGACGTGAAGGACGTGTCCACCACCGATGGCATAACCAGCCACAAGTGCGATGACTACCTTGGGCATCGAGCGAATCAATCGCTGTAAATCTAAAACATTGAGTCGGGGTACGCCGTCTTTGCCGACGTAACCACCGGCTTGGCTGCCGCGAATTTTTTGATCTCCGCCTGCGCAGAAAGCAAATTTGCCATCGGTCTGAGGATTGGCTCCGCGAAGCAGAACAACGCCGATCGTTTCATCATCACGGGCGTCGTTAAAGGCCTTGATCATTTCGGCAACGGTGTCGGGTGTGAACGCATTGCGTCGATCGGTCCGATTAATCGTCACGCGAGCGATGCCTTCGGCTTTTTCGTAAATAATATCGGTATAGCTACCGTGTTTTATCCACTTTAGTGTGGGTTGCATGGGTCTACAGTGAGGGGTTAAAGAATAATTTCCAATGAATAAGAGAGGGGACGCTTGAAAATTTGCTCTAACCCATCCAGTTTTAGGTATGCGTGAATTAACTAAGGAACAAATTTCGAAGGTTTCTCAATGGGTGGCCGAGGGGGCGTCGCTTTCTGTCATTCAGGGAAAAATCTCAACCGAGTTGGGTATTCCGATGACATTTTTAGATGTTCGCTTCTTGGTCGATGATTTGAACTTAACTCTTCAGGAAAAAGAAGAGCCCAAAAAACCTGAGGAAGTCGTGGCCGCTACGGATGAGGCTTTGCCAGCTGAAGCGGCAACCGCAGGTGCCGCCGCGGGTGTCAGGGTGGAAGTAGATACCATTTGTCGCCCAGGCACGATGGTCAGTGGTAACGTTACTTTCTCCGACAACCAAAAAGCCGATTGGTATTTAGACATGGAAGGCCGACCTGGACTCGTGCCACGGACGCAGGGCTATCGTCCGACCCAAAATGATATCATGGACTTCCAACAAAAGTTGGACGCGGCTTTACGTCAGTCCGGATTCTAAGCGCGCGATTTTAAAATCGCTTCGGCGATAGTAAAATCACTCGGGCGAGTGAGTTTAATATTCACATCTGTATTTTCTACTAAAGATATTTCTTGTCCGATGGTAGCCACGGCGGAACTGTCATCGGTAACTTTTTCGCCCGTAGTCTTTACTTTGCGATAGGCTTTGAGGATGACGGAGGTTCGGAATACTTGGGGCGTTTCTGCGGTCCAGACGAGTGAACGATCGGGTGACATCTCCACGGCGTTACCAGTCTTCTGGGCAATCTTAATTGTATCGGCAGCCCGGCCTGCGAGAATCGCCGCACCAGATTTAAGAGCCTGGGCTCTTACTAAATTAATGGAGGCTGGGGTAATCAGTGGACGAGCTCCATCATGAATGTGCACTAAGCCAGGGTGATCTGCACAAGTTTCGAGTGCGGCGAGTACGGATTCTTGGCGACTCTGTCCGCCTA
>CAIMFE010000138.1 GCA_903840235.1 uncultured Opitutia bacterium
GTTGAAGATTGCCCCGCAAAGAAATTACCGGACCAGCCAGCGCGGCGGGTTTACGCCAATCCCACAAAACACTGCCATGCACCGCACCATCCTCTTCCGACTTTCCTCCAGCTAATTCTTCAATCCCAATTCGAGTGTATTGCGAACTGGTATCTACGGATAGCGTCACCCGACGAAAAGGTGCAGTTAATAAGGTGAAATCATCCATGCGCACCCGCCCTTTAACATCCGCCGACACATTTCCCCAGCGCCCAACCACATCAATCGTAGCCCGCGGATCTTTTTTAATCTCAAACATTTTCCATGTATCTACCCACCAGCCTCCTAGAATTTCATTTAAAGTATTAGGGTGAACATCACCGCGTAGCCGTAAATTAAATTCACCTTTAGGTTCGAGGGCACAATCCAACTCACCGCGAATGGTGGTGAGTTGTAGGTTTCTTAATTGGAGTGGGAAGGGCTTCCGCTCGGGCGAAAAAGAAAATCGGGTGACCATCGCGAGATCTGGATTTGACGACAGACTTTTTTGACTGATGCCGAGGGCGTCTAAACCGGTGAAACTGATTTCACCTTCGGCCCACTTAAATTGTTGTCCGTGTTCAATCTGGGTTTGCGATAAACCGATGTAGCCGTTAAGTTTAACGCGCGATTGCTTGAGTAGTTCTTTGATGCTCGAAAACGCATTCAACTCATTGGCGGAGATTTGCGCATAATGAATTTTCCAGGAGAAATCACCCACTGGACTGGTCGACGAGTTTGTCCAACTGAGTTCGCCCACGGCTTCAGACTCACGGCTCTGACTTTCAAAAACTGCTCGAATGCCGGCCATTTCATTAATCCGTTGCGGCGTAAACTTCGCACGGAATTGAATACCGTCTAATTGGGGCAGGGAACCGTCGACCCCAATAATGTGTCCAGAAATCGAGCGATTTTGCTCCGCTCCACTCATTTCAACCAGGATATGTTTAATGCTGTAGTTCTTATAACTTAAATAATCTACCGCACTCTGCAGAGACCATTGCTCAATGAACCCCTGCTTGTTGATTTGAATCCGACCGAGTATCTCTAAGGTGCGAGCGCGAAAGTTCGCCGCACTCGTTGTGCTTTCGTGATTAGCTAATACGGCTTGGAGTTTAAGTTCCGCTCCGCCTGTCGCCTCACCATTGGCATCTATTTGAATAGATCCTCCGCCCGCTTCTTTTGTCAGCGCCACGATTTCTTCCAGAGTGCTTAAGTACCTGCGGGTAGACTGCGCCATGGTTGTCGTCGGCTGTGCGGACTCCTCTAAGAGATCATTTTGAATACTCAAAAGGTTGAGGGGTAATTCCCCTTCTAGTGAAACAACAAAATTACCCGTCCGCGTGCGGCAAATAGGAGCCGTCAGCCAATTTCCTTTGCGTACTAAATCGATGCGGAGGTCTTCCAATAAAAGATGCTTCTCGCCCATTTGTGAAATGCTTGCGGGGCAAAATATCTTACCGCCGCGGAGATTAAATCTCTGCGGGGAAATTTTTAGGAAAAATAAACTACTCGGAGAGATTTGAAATTCTACTCGCTCCGCCGTAAATACTTCACCGGTGATGCCTTCGACTTCCGCGGTCAGGTCATCCACCGCCAAGGAAAGATCCGGTTGAATCCATAAATTTCTCGCCTGAATTTTAACTCCTTTTTGTTCTATTTGATGTAAGATAATTTGACTAATACTTTCAGGTAAGCGAACGGGAATTTGGTTATTAGCTACCCATAAAAGTAGTAATTGAAAGAGGAGTAAGAAAACTAAAATGGCTGTCCCTAAACTACGGACTATTTTTTTAAATCGGCTGGTCGATTTATCTTCACTCATCGACTGGTACTATTGAGCAGGGGGATGAGGATTTCGGCTAAAGTAGGGTCGAGCAAGAAACTGTCGTCGTCATTTTCATCACGCAATAACACGGCGGTGTTATTGAGTGGTTCGGTGCACCAGTAGTTGCGAAGTGATTCGCTGGCTCCCGTAGATCCCGCCGCCGCTTGATCAGTGATTCGTAGTAAATATTTCCATTCACCCGCGCCGATATCTCGCGTGGGAAATTCGGTCGCCTTCACTTGTGCGAGGGTGTAAGCCAGTCGACGACTGGTAGCTGCATCAAGTCGGCCCGTGCCCGCCCAGTTCCCGTCGGGTCCGAGTCGTGCCTCGCCAATCACCTTACCGTCTTTACGTTCTACCAGGCGTAGGCCGACCACTTTTGTTCCCGTGGCTAATTCATTGATGACTCGATTTCTCCAAAATTGTGGAGCCACATTTTGGTAAGCATTACGCAGGAGTGACACTTCGCAAACCCCAGCAAAAGCAGCCCCTTTTTGGTGTACTAGATAAGTTCCCGCAGGTTTGTTTTCGGGCCCTGGATAAAAAGACACCGAAATTTTTTCGCCGCCAATTTCGATTTCAACTTTGTGCAATGGTTCCGCGGGCAGACTCGCTGCAGGGACCAACCAAGTTTCATTTAAAGTCTTTTCACCTTGGCGTAAATTAATGGCTCGGAGCTGACTTAAGTCGCCCAAGAATTCTTTGATTAACTGATTATCACCTTCGCGACGTTGAATGGCGGTTGAACCAGGCACGACAGGAATTTCCCAGCGCGTATCTTTGCCGGTAGATTCGAGGCGGTGTAAAGTGATGGTGCGCCCACCGGAACTTAAATTAAATCCAGTCACAATTTCCGGATCGAAATCAACGGGGCGGGTTGAGGTAAGAATGGCTTTCGGAATATACCACCCACCTAGGTCTTTGGTTTCGATTAGAAATACGGCGTCACTCTCTTCGAGTTTCGCCCAGCACTGGGTCGTATTTTTTATACCCTGTTTCCCAATCAGCAAAACTTGACGACGAGAGCTACCTTCTAACGCAATACGGATGACGGGATCAGCTAGTCCCATGTCATCAGACATTTTTTCGGCAAATTGTAGAACGCGAATATTAACTAAATTAGAGAGGGCTTGCGTGATTCTTTCAGGGTCAGCGAGTGTTTCAAAGGGTGCGGTAAATCGCCATTCTGCACCTTGTCCTCGTCGACCAGGTCGTGCCCGTTCTTCATAAGAAAGATTAGTCACCACGTCCGCGTTATCTATTTTTCGGCGGGTAGAAATCGCGCGGACTTCAAATTCCGCAATTTCAAAAACTTTATCTACCCGATAGGTTTCAGGCTTAGCTTCAAGGGCGGCAGCGAGTGCATCACCTACGGGAATAATTTTTTGATTATCCGCAGTTAAAATAAAGAGCCGGCGCGTTTCTTTATTCTCTCCGATTTTAATTTCTTGAGTCTGGTTATTCTCCGTCACCGCTTTAAGTATCCATCGCGGTTTTTGTAGGCCGTAGGTTTCTAAATTGCTACCGTTGGCCTTGACTTCGTTCACGGTAAAACCTTTTTCGCTATCGATAAAACGGAGTTCATCGATAATGCGTTGGACTGACCATAAATTTGCCGCCCATTTATAGGGAGAGTTTACATACCAAAACGCACCCTTTTTTTCTAAGGCGATTTTTGTGCCGTTATCATTAATTTCTAAACCTGTGATGCCGGTGGGGAAAAGTAAGTTCTGACTGATGGGGGCAACCGTGTGCGTGATACTGGCACGCCAGACGAGCCCAAACACCAGGAGGTTGGCGACAAATAAGATAAGGGTGGAGCGGGCAATCCGCATAGGGCCTTAATTTCTGCGACGCCAAATAGAAATCGCAAGCCCGAGTGCTAAAACAATTGCTGGAATACAGCCAAAGCGAAGGGCCAGGGCCCAGAAGTCTGCGGCTGTGGCGGTAATTTGATAGGCACTAGCAACGCGGGGGGTAATGGAGACGGCCCGATCGCGGTCAGCCAACCACGCCGCACTTTGGATGATGAAGGCCTGATTGCCCCCTCGATTAATTTTTTGATTTGTAGCGATGTCAGATGAACCAATGACCACTAAACGACCCCCCGAACTGGTCGTGCCTTTGCGAATGCCAGCCGCTCTCTCGGCAGCCACCGCGACACTCAGCGGTCCAGGTTGATCGCGGTTGATGTCATATTTAAAGGGGCGACGTTGATAATCGGTTTCGCCCCATGAATTATCCGAGCTAAAAATAAGCGGCGTGACGGAAAGAGTGCTATCGGGAGTGCTGCCGTCATCAAACTTAACATTTCTGAAACGAGAGCCGATGATGGGTAAATCTTGTTCTTGGAGAACGCGCGTTAGGGCATTCGGCTTATCGACTAGGCGACGCAGAACAATATCACCTTCCGCCGAACGTCCGGAGGCATCCTGCTCTTGAAGTTCACAGTCGGGAGAAAAAATCGCCCAGTCACTTAAAATCGTATCTAGGCCATGCGTGCGACCGGGTTCGATTAGTACTAAGACCCGACCATTTCTTTCATATAAATAATTTTTAATTAATTCTACTTCGAGTGGTGAAAATGCAATTTGCGGACCCATGATGAATAAGACCGAAGTATCGCGCGGAATTTCCTTACTCGTGTTTAGATCCAGCGTGCGCAGGGTAAAATTACGATTTCGTAATTGTCGAGAGAGCTGCGACATACCGCGTAAGGGTGAAGAGTCTTCTAGTCCCAACTCTCCGTGACCTTTAATGATATAGCCAATCGCCGGTCGCTCTTCAGTAACTTCCAGCAAGGCCGAGGTTACCACAGACTCGCCTTTAAATAGAGCCTGATTGTTCGGGGTGACATCCACCAACTCAGCTGAACTCACATATTTTACGCGAGTACCACAGAGAATAATTAAGACGGTATTGCGAGCGGGTGGACCATTTTGCGCCGCCACCTCGGATAATAATTCCTGATTCAATCCACTGCTGATTTGGGTTACATTAAACCATTCATTACCTTCTTTGCTCGATTCAAGTTTGTACGCCTCTAACAATTTTCCCAACTGCACACGTAGGGAAACATCATTCTCCGAAAAATTATCGTTAAGCACGAGTGCTCTCACCCAGTTTTTATTTTTATTATTTCCTGCCGGGCTTTTCCGACTCGCCACTTTAATGGTTTCAACGGATTCAGCGGATAGCGAGTGGCGGCGATCCGCGGTTAAGTCATAGCGAAAACGGAAGTCACTTTGCTCAGCCAGGAAATTCACCATGAGTGCTAAGCCAATCGCCAGAATCGTTTGAGTTAAGCGATTCAATCTCCGGATGGGACGCACAACACTAAAATCATCACCAGGCTTACTCATTTTATTCTTGGCCCTCCACGGCTAAAACAGCCAACCCTAGGCATAATAAATTTCCAGTGATATAAAGAACTAAGGGACGAGAATCGATGACGCCCGCAGCGAAATCTTGAAGGTGCCCAAATGTTCTTAAATGTGAAGCAGGCTCGCGCAACCAACCGAGCCACGTCCAACTTTCAATCGGTAAAGATTCTAAAGCTCCGCCCGCGGCGGTAAGACCTAAGAGCGTGATAAAGGTGAGCAAGGCGGCGAGGGCCGAACTGCGCGTGAGGCAGCTGCATAAAATTCCGATGGCTACGTGAAGCAGTCCGCTCATGAAAATAAAAGAAAGCGCTCCGATCAGAACGCTCGGATCGCTGAGTCGCTGTTCATTGACTGAACCAAGACGAAGGTTCACCAGCAGCGTGAAAGGAATGAATCCTAGCCAAAATATTACCCAGGTAATCCATGCCGATAAAAACTTTGCCCAGACAATAGCCGCAATACTCGCGGGCGTGGTGAGTAGCGATGAGAGGGTGCCCGCGCGACGCTCCTCTGAAAAACTGCGCATCGTGAGAAGCGGCAAAATACAAAGCAGGGGAAGCCAAAATAATTTAAAGGTTCCTTCAACGTGCGTCCACGGCTGCGGTGAACGACTGCATTCCAACAACGCGAACCAATAAATAGTCCCCATGAGCGTTAAAAAAAGTCCCGCCGTCGCCCAAGTATTCCAAGAATAAAGCGCGAGCTTTAGTTCATGGAAAAGTAATGTTTTAAAGTGTCGCATCTTAGTTTTTTAATCCGTCGTTCGTGGTTCGTCGTGTGGCCGCTAAGAAAATATCTTCTAAGCCGTAATGTTCTTCGGCGATTTCGCGTAAGGCCACACCTGCTTTGATTAAATGAGCGGCTAAATTTTCCCTGATGGGCGATGAGGTCGGAATCGCAATTTGATACCGCACCCAGCCTCCATCCAAGCTTTCCTGAATTTCAATTTTGGTCGCACTCTCAATTTGTAAGCAAATTTCCAAAAGTTGGGCGAGGGGAGTGTTGCTCGTTAACTTAAAGACTGCGTTGGGTAAAAGTTCGCGCCGCAAGTCCTCGGTCTTACCTTGAGCCACTAGACGTCCGCGATTAATAATCACGACTTTGTCACAGACCTGTTCGACTTCATGTAAAATGTGGCTCGAAATGAGCACGGCCATTTGCCCGCGCAGTGAACGAATTAAATCACGAATCCCTAAAATTTGATGTGGATCCAAGCCAATCGTCGGCTCGTCCAAAATAATGACTTTTGGTTGAGCGAGCAGGGCATCAGCAATGCCAACGCGTTGACGAAATCCTTTGGACAGATGTCCAATGAGTCGACCTTTAGCGCGACGGATTAAATCACAATCAATCATCACTTTTTCGACGCGGGCTTGAACGTCTTTATTTTCTACGTTCTTCAGTTTTGCGCGCAGCGTTAAATATTCTTCGACGCGTAAATCATCGGGCAGCGGATTGTTTTCTGGCATATACGCCAAATGGCTTTTAGCTGCCGCGGGATTCAGCGAAACAGATTCTCCCCAGATAGTGGCCCGACCTGAGGTGCCCGCCATCGTGCCCGCCAAAATTTTCATCGTCGTCGATTTGCCCGCGCCGTTCGGACCTAAAAATCCGACAATCTCACCGGGTGCGACGGTGAAGGATAAATCTTCAATCGCGGTAAGGGAACCGTATCTCTTGGTCAGTAATTCAGCCACCACGGCGGCAACGGGCTGCGTCGTGGGTTCGGTCATTTTATTTTCCTTTTGAGGGAATCAGATCGGGCGTCAGAGGCGTCAATAAAGCAGGCTCAGAACGCACCAACCAAGTTTTATCTTGGGCCCAAACGTGTGTGGCCTGCAGACGTTTATCCATGAGGTTAATCCATTTGGCCGCGCCCGCATTATCGCCGCGGGTTAATGCTAAGTTTGCTAAAACATACATCGCATAACCTTTTAAAGTTTCGGGAGCGGAATTATCTTCGGCGACACTGGTGATGATGGCTTCAGCGTTGGCTTGTCCTAATTCCTGACGACTCAGTCCGGAAAAAAGTTTTGCTCTCGCCGCAATCGCACGAACAGCCGCAGTTTCCCCAGCGATGGCTGCGATGGCCGCCGCTTCATCATAAGTTTTGGCCGCTTCGGTTAATTTATTTTTTCTGCGTAAATCATCAGCCACTTCAATGAGTGCAATGGCTGCTAAAGGTTCTTTGGGGTGAGCCGCTGCAAATGCCCGGCGCGCGGTTTCATCCTGGCAGGCGACATACGATTCTCCCAAGGCTTCGTGTTGGGCTTCTTTCCAGAAATAAAAAGCTAAGAATGCAAGTACTCCGACGACAACGGAGGTGATGGATCGAACGATGACCGTTTGGTTTCTTTCCCAGAAGAGCCAGAGGCGATCCTCGGCATCAGCATTGGCAAAATCTTCATCTACGACGACTAAATTACGGTCGTCATCGGCTTTGGTGCGTTTGGGTGGACGGTTTTCAGACATATAAATAACCCTTAACATTGCACGGTCAGTGTCAACCCCCGCCTCCCCCTCTAATTGGCTTGTTGCCCCTGCTAAGACTGCCAATGATGCAGATAATTATGAATGCTACTAATACTGTCATTGCGGCTTTAAAGTCCGCACAGTCCGAGGGCCAAATTTCTGCAGTTACTTTCAATAATGCCGCCCGTTGGTTAGAAACCAAACACCTGCCTTCATCGATTACCGAGAGTTTGACGGATTTAATTGAAAAATCCGCCTGGGCCGAAATCGAGGATCGTTTTTATAAAGGCATCGCCTTTGGTACGGGCGGAATGCGTGGGCGCACAGTCGGCCGTATTAGTGCGTCTAATGAAACAGATTCGAGCGGTCAGCCTATCCGTGCTGCCGTGGGGTCGGCCTGCTTAAACGATGTTAATATTTTAAGAGCGGGCTTGGGTTTGTGGAAACATGTTTCCGCCAGCCAAGAAAAACCGCGATTAGTGATCGCCCATGATGTCCGCCATTTTTCAAAACACTTTGCCGAACTCCTCGCGTCGGCTTGGATTAAATTAGGCGGCGAAGCTTTTCTTTTTTCCGGCCCACGCTCTACCCCACAATTAAGTTTTACACTTCGTCATTTAGAAGCGCACGCTGGAGTGGTCATCACCGCGAGTCATAATCCATCGCACGACAATGGATTTAAATGTTATCTGCACGATGGCGCCCAAGTAACTCCGCCAGCCGATACTGCGATTGTTGAATTAGTCGGAAAAATCGAAGTCGCTGAAGTGATTCCCTTTTTAGAAATCGATTTAAACGGCGTGCAACCCGTTACGCAAGTTGCCGAAGAAGCGTATTTAAACAGATTAGTAAAAGGGGTGATTGACCCCGAAATCATGGGTCGGCATGCACCGAGCGTGGTATTCACCAATCTTCATGGCACCGGTGATGTGATGGTGATTCCCGCCCTGCGCCGACTGGGGATTGACCCACATGTGGTCGAAGAACAACGCGAACATGATGGACGTTTTCCGACCGTCCCATCACCTAATCCAGAAAATCCAGCAGCCTACGTTCTCGCCTTAAAATTAGCGACTGAACTGAATGCCGATATTGTTTTAGCAACGGATCCTGATGCCGATCGCGTCGGCGTCGCCTGTCGCGAGGCTCAAGGAGGCTATCGCTTACTCACGGGTAATGAAGTCGCCGCACTCTTAACCGAATTTAGAATATCAGCTTTAAAAGATAACGGAATTATTCCCGCCAGCGGTTCGACTTCTGCCGTGGTTGTTAAATCACTCGTGACGACACCCCTCGTAGAAAAAATATGTAACCGCCATGGCGTCCGCTGTTTAGAAACCCTCGTGGGCTTTAAGTGGATTGGACGTAAATTAGAAAAGTGGTCGAAGAAGATTTCTGAAAATGGAGCCGCGGATTACTATAACTTACCCTTAAATCGACGAGCTCCGCTCGCCCTGCGCAATGGTAACTTCTTTATTTTAGGAGCGGAAGAGAGTTACGGATATCTCAGTGATGACGCAGTCCGTGATAAAGATGCGAATGGTGCCGTGATGATGCTCTGCGAATATGCTGCCATTCTTCGTTCGCGTGGTCGCACGCTCCTCGATGCTTTGGACGCCCTGCATTTGGCCAACGGTGCACACGTCGAAGATCTCTTAAATATTTCCTTCGAAGGTGCCGAAGGTGCCGCGGCGATTCGTCGCATTGTCAGTTCCTGGCGCAATAGCCCACCTAAAGAAATCGATGGCGTGAAGGTAACGAAGATCACCGACTACGATCAAGACAAGGTAATGGATAGTGAGGGCGAACAAGTCCCACGTGAAGAATTCATCATGGCTGAATTAGCTGATGGTTCGCGTATCGCGGTGCGTGCCTCAGGCACCGAACCAAAAGTCAAGTTTTACACATTTACTTCAGCTAAAACTGAAGATGCGGATGATTTAAAATCCGCTCGGGCCCGTGCCAAAAAACAAGCCATGTCCTTACGAACCTGGTTAGAAGCCGATGCTCAGAAGCGTGCAAAAACTAAATAATATGAAATCACTATCCATCCTTTCTTTAATACTCTTAGTAGGCTGTGCTATTCCAGCGAACGACCCGTCGTTCCGTGCAGAAAAAACTCCTGCCGCCGCCGTCTTAGCTGGAGAAAAGTCGGGCGAAGGTGAGTTAGGCCAAAGAGTTAAGCAGGCTAACGAAAAGAATGATCAGCGTTTGAAAGACGGTGATTGGCGTGCGATTAAGCCAGCGGTCGGCCCTCAGCCTTAAATCGCTCCGCCGCTGCGGAAAATTTTCGCCGCTAAATCTTCAGGAACCTCTTCGGTGCTCTTCGCGCTGCCGATGCCTTGCATTAAAATAAAACGACATTTTCCAGAGCGAACTTTTTTATCCCGCTTCATCGCCGCCATTAATGCTTCAAGCGACAGGGGAGAACGTAATTGAGTGGGTAGACTGTAGGCTGTTAAAGTTTTTTCTACGGCCGTAACTTCCGCAGCGGTACATTGACCCAACTCTGCGGATAAACGTGCGGCCATGACTAGTCCAATAGCCACCGCTTCGCCGTGTAAGTAAGTTCCATATCCGGCCACCGCTTCAATGGCATGACCGAAGGTGTGACCTAAATTAAGTAACGCCCGCCCGCCTTCTTTTTTCGTTTCGAATTCATCATCGCTGACTACGGAGGCTTTAATTTCTACGCAGCGACGAATTACGGCCGGAAGTTGTGGACTCTGCCAAGTAAGCGGAGCGAGCGACTGCAGATCGCTAAAGAGTTTTTTGTCCGCAATCAGCCCATGTTTAATCACTTCCGCCATCCCTGCAGCAAATTCGCGTGCGGGTAGGGTCGATAAAAGGGCCGTGTCGGCATAGACTGCCAGAGGTTGGTGAAAGCTGCCGACTAAGTTTTTTCCAGCGGTTAAATTGATTCCGGTTTTACCACCCACGGAACTATCCACCATCGCTAAAAGTGTTGTGGGAACTTGGATACATTCAACGCCACGTTGGTAAGTGGCGGCCGTGAATCCGGCTAAATCTCCAATCACCCCACCGCCGATGGCGAAAACGGTACCATCGCGGGCGATTCCTTGGGCGGCTAAGAAGTTCCAGAGTCTCAACAATTCATCTGCTGATTTTGCCTTTTCGCCATCCACCTGGGTGATGATAATCGGCATCACCGCAGAAATCTTTTTAATTAAATCAGGTTGGGCCTGGGCAATGGCGGGTGAGGTTATGGCGACACACTTTTTATTATTCTGAATATGACTTTGGGCCGTTAATAAAACTTCCGACCATACCCCGGCACCAATCCATACGGGGTATGAATGCTGCGCGAGCTTAACTTGGACACTTTCCACGGTCATGAATTAAACCTGAGTTATTGAATCGGTGCTGGCAAGCCAACCTATACTTCCAGTCCAAC
>CAIMFE010000139.1 GCA_903840235.1 uncultured Opitutia bacterium
AGTTTCCAAAAAATACGCCGCCATTGTCAAAGGTCGCGGTCTGCGTAGTCCCCGCGGCACTTGGCAAGATTCCCTCGTGAAATCAACCGGTCCAGGCGGTGGCGTGCGCTCCTCCGCAAAGTCATCCGGCGGCTCCCAGGCCATCACGGTTTATCAATGGGTACGTGCGGCCCAAAATAATTTACCACTTTCTTTATTGCAGCTCGAGCCACGCACGGGTCGTACGCATCAATTACGTGTGCAGACGGCTGAGCACGGACATCCGATTCTCGGCGATCGCACCTACGGAGACTTCGATTTCAATAAAACCGCGGGTACAGCTCGTGGATTAAAACGATTATTTCTACACGCTCAATTCACCGAACTTTCTTTGGATTGGCAGGGCGAAAAACTCCACTTTAAAGCTGAATCACCTTTACCCAAAGAATTTTTAGCGGCCTTAGGTGAATCGGGCGATGGTCCTCCCGCAAAAATAAAAAAGCCGACCCCAACGGGCACATCGGTTTCTCCGCGACTGCGTATTCGCCTGTAATTTATTTTCCAGTCCAGGAAATTTTCTGATCTTGGGCGACCAGAGTTTTCTGTAAATCAGTGAGCGTGATATTTTGAACAGGAACTTTTTCGCGTAAGGCCTGCACAGCGGCATGGCCGGCGGATTGACCTAAGATAATCCACACGGGCTCCATGCGGATGGATGTCATGGCGATGTGACTCGCCGAACAACACACGGGCACGAGCAGATTGGTGCATTCTTCAACTTTGGGAACGATCGCGCGATAGGGCAGAGCGTGTACGCCATCGAAACTAGGATTAGGCTTTAGAATACTGAATTCTCCGCCTCCGATAGAAATCTTTCCTTGATCCGCGTAGGTCGCGTAAGGCCAATCATCGATACCGTACGAACCTAGCCCAATGGAATCACTGATTGAGCCCGCGCGACCTTCTAAATCTTTCTGGGTAATCACGTAGGTCGACTGCATGCGTCGCGCTTCACGCACATAGAATTGGTGTGGCCAGCCGGCTGTCTCATCAAAAATTCCCGGAGTGAGTCCGGTCTCGTTCGCTAATTTTTTATAAATTTCTGGAACCACTTCATCGGTGCGAAGGAAGTGAACCATGCCGCGAACGAAATCTTGATGGAACTTCCAAATCTTAGAACGCGTCGCCCAATCGCCCGTTGGATATTCCTGATTCGAACCCGCTACAGATTGCGCCCAGAGCGATCGACTGGAGTTCTCATTAAAGATGCCACCTCCCGGATAGTCTTCTAATTTTCCAGGATGACGCATTTTGAGCCCAGCGTTAATTTTAATATTATTTTTAAACGCTCGGCGGAAAATCTCGTACTGACGTGGGTCGTAGTTTTCCGGTGAGCCAAAGGGAATGCGGTCGGGCTGGCGGGAAATCTTCCATCTAAAACAATACGCCATGGTCAGTTTATCGGCCTTGCCAGTGCCTTTCGGTTGGTAGTCCTGAAGTAGGGGTAAAAGCCCGCTGGAGGGCTTTCCAGGGGTGTTATAGGGGTCGATATCGTAGGTCACCAGGGCCGGGCGTTCCCCCGCGTAGGACTCATCGTAAGTATCTTGGCTTTCGCGACCGTAGGTATGCGAAACTCCAGCCTGTGCCATTAAATCACCTTCGTAACTGCAATCGATAAATATTCGGGCGGCGATGCGACGAGCTTCAACTTGTTTCGCTTGAGCGGCGGGTGCACCTAAAGAATCGGGCGGAGCTAAATCTAAAGTAATGCATTCGATACGGGTGTTTTCTTTGACGACTTTATTTAAGCGATGTTCGTAAATCACTTTAATATTTTTTTCTGAACATAACTTCGTGTAAAGTTTTCGCATCGCGACGTTATCGTCATCGATCAATAATTTTAACGCGAGTCCACCCACGCTGGCTTTGGTGCCCCAGTCGATGCGGTGTAGTCCGCCTCCACTCATGCCGCCGAGCCATCGGCTGGGTTCGACAATCACCACGCTAAAACCTTGCTCCGCGACGGAGATCGCCGCGGCGATACCTGAGGCTGTTGCGCTGTAAACACAGACATCAAAATTCTCGGTTGTATTATCGGATTGCGCACGCAGCGCTGCACCGAGCAGGGCAGTGCCACTGAGGGCGATAAAATGACGACGGGGTAGTTTCACCCCGTTACCTTAAAGACCTTCGCAGGGGTCATACAATCCTTGACGAATAACAAAGCGTATAACTCCGGCAGAATCGTGAACATTAAGCTTTCTCATAAGATTTGTGCGGTGGTTTTGAGCGGTTTTGACACTTATATTGAGTGCTACGGCCACTTCTTTACTAGAAAAGCTCTTCGCAATCATCACCGCGACCTCTCGTTCGCGGTCCGTTAACATCATCGCCATTTGATCCACAGTCACTTCAGGATTTTTCAGCGCCGTAATGAGTGCATCATTAAACTCGTGACTAAAACAGGTTTCTCCTTGGGCAATAATTTCTAAGGCGGTTTTTAGTCGACTCATATTTTCGTTTTTACTGACAAACCCGCGCACGCCATCGCGAACCAAACACCGCGCAATCTTGCCCTCGATTTTTCCTGAAAAAACTAAAATTTTAATTTCCGGATAGCTATGCTTTAATCGATATAATACCTCCACCCCACTGATATCGGGTAATCTAATATCTAAAATAAGAATATCGGGCTGATGTTGTAGCGCTAACTCGACTCCCTCTTTACCCGTCGAAGCCGTGGCCACGACCGCATAATTTAATTTTTCTTCAATCATCTGCCTCAGCATTTCTCTAACCACTGTCTGGTCTTCTATGATCATCACCGATGGATTACGCGGAAGTGTAATATTCTGTGGCGTCATTGAGATTAAAACTAGTGATTTAGAGTCTAAATAAAACTAAAAGTATATGGGGTGTTTACCCTATTGACATTAGGGGTCGATGGATGGGTCGACCAGCCCATGGCGTACCGCAAACCGCACCAAGCCCGCGACGTCATGGACCCCTAATTTACGCATCAGGTTTGCTCGATGGTTCTCCGATGTTTTCAAGCTGATGTTGAGCTGGCTCGCGACTTCTTTACTGCTGTTACTTCGGGCAATGAGCACGGTAATTTCTCGTTCCCGCGGCGTCAGTAATTCGATCATGGAGTCAGCATGCGAATTGGGTTTAGCGAGTGCCTCCCGCACGGTCTGACTAAAGGTATCGTTGTACCAGTTTTCGCCCTGTGAAACTTTATCGAGTGCTTGCCGAAGTTCTGTGAGTGACGAATTTTTATTAACGAACCCATGCATGCCCTCTTGGATGAGCCCGCGAATAATTTGTGGTTCCTGTTTAGCCGAAAAAACCACCACGCGCATTCGGGGGATTGATTTATTTAATCGTCGCAAAACTTCGATACCGCTTAAACCCGGCATTAAGACATCGAGCAACAAAACATCGGGTCTTAATTGTAGTGCTAATTCCACCGCCCTTTGTCCCTCGGCCGCCGTACCTACAATTTTGAACTGATTATAGGACTTGAGAACCTCCGTAATCATTTCTCGAATCGCTGCCTGATCTTCGACAATCAGAATCGTCTTACGTAAATCAGCCGCTGGAAGAGGCGGTGGGGCTAGGTCTCTGGGCTTTTTCTTTAAGTTATCTTTTAGAGAGTTTTTCATAAATTAACGCCTATTCCATGGGCAGATTTGGTCTAAGCAACCGCGACAACTTGGGCATTATGCTCCACAGAAAGGGTGGGGGTTTATGGTAAAATCGTGTGAGGCTTGACTGTCCGAAAAAACACATAAAATGAAGACTATGGAAAACACCTCACGACTTGTCGCACAAGCAGACCCGATTGATGCAGCTTCATTCTACCGTAAAACCTACGGCCTCGTTGCCTTAGCCTTCGCTGGCTTTGCTGGTTTACTTTATACTTTCTTTAAACTCACGCCGGTTGC